>NZ_DAHVNP010000065.1 GCF_027319265.1 Ferrimicrobium sp.
CTCTTGGAGGACATCAATCAAGAAAACGGTAGTGAAGTCCGTCGGGTGGCACCACTATCGATCAAAAACCCGACTGCGCTCGGAGAAGAATCATGAAAGCGCCAAGGGACGCGGGTTCGACTCCCGCCACCTCCACGGCACAAGACCGATAGCAATATCGGACCGCACACAATGGGGCTCCCTGAAAGGGTGGCCCCATTTCCGGTTACCTGTCACATGGCCAATTCCGCCGGTGCTGCCTTATTGAGGCGGTCTTGCTTGAACAGACTTGCGTGAGCGCGATGGCTGAGCACCTTTCATCATCCTCCGACCAGTCAAGCGGAGGACAAACCCCCCTCATCACCACCGAGATCCAGAGGATCCTGAGGCTCAGGAATCGACATCGAGCTATAACCCCGCAGTCCCCGTGCTGCCGATCAGGCCCTAGAAAGTACCCATCCTCTCGCACACTTCTCTGGAACCTGTGACCAAGTGGCGGCCCAAGATCTCGTGGTCCTGGCCAAGATCACGCGACCCTGGTCGAGTCAGAGCACGAAGGACGGACACCCCTGGGCCGTCCACGACGACCGACCAGTTTCGGTATCAGGTAGCCAGGAAACGGCGCACCGCAATGGTGGAACCGAGCGTTCCCACCACGACACCCGCCACTACGATCACGGCGATCGTCTCAATCAGGTTGTGACTCGTCAGGACAAAGCCCTCAAGGAGATGCATGCGAAAGTGCGAAATGGCATACCCGATGAGCGACTTCACCAGGATCACTACCCCGGTTGCGACCAACGCGCCAATCAAACCCTGCACCAGCCCTTCAAGCATGAATGGGATCTGTATGAAGGAGTTTGTCGCTCCCACCAAGCGCATCACCGCTACCTCTCTGCGGCGGGAGAAGATCGCCACCCTGATGACGTTGAGGATCAATACCGCAGCGGACACCAGCAGTATGATCGCGACGGCCAAGATCACCGTCTGGGCTACATTCGAGACCGTCGTGATGGTGTTGATCGCTGAGAAGTTATCGTTGACGGTGTCCACACCCGGTTGTCCCTGAAAGATCGCCGCGACCGCCCTCGTCTCCGCTGGATTCACCAAGGAGACACGCAAAAAGGTGGGAACAGCGGACTCAGGTACCGCGTTCACCAGGTCAGGTTGATTCGCCAAGAGCCTACGAAAATCAGCGTACGCCTCTGCCCGAGGGACATAGGAGAAGCTCTTCACTGCTGGGAGTTGGTGTAGTTGATCCTCGACCGCAGTGAACTCAGTCGGAGAGATCTTCGGCTGGAGGAAGACCAGCAGCTGCACATTCCCCTTCCACTCGGCCGTTGCGGTGGATACTCCCTGCTTGATCAGCAACGCGGAACCCACTAGGGAGAGGGAGATCGCCACAGTGAAGATAGCTGCAAGCGACATCAGCCGGTTCCGCCAGAGATTTGTGCCGGTCTCCGCGGCAAAATACTTGATTGACATTGTTCCTTACACACCCAACCCATAGACGCCACGGACCTGATCTCGGCTGAGGTGACCATTGTCGATCTCGATCACACGCCGCCGCATAGAGTCGACGATGCCGACGTCATGGGTCGCCATGACCACAGCGGTACCCGTGCGGTTGATACGCTCAAGGAGGTTCATCACGCCCCAGCTGGTATCGGGGTCGAGATTGCCGGTGGGCTCGTCCGCAAGAAGGATCAATGGCCGGTTGACGAAGGCTCGCGCGATCGCCACTCGTTGCTGTTCACCACCGGAGAGCTGGTGTGGAAAGCGCTCCATCTTGTCCTCAAGACCGACCAGACGAAGGATCTGGGGCACCTGGGTGGCAATGAAACGGTTGGGTTTGCCAATCACCTGGAGAGCGAAGGCCACGTTCTGTGCCACCGTCTTGTTAGGAAGCAGACGGAAATCTTGGAAGATCACGCCGACGTTACGGCGAAAGTGGGGAACCTTCCAGTTGGGCATCGTTACCAGATTCTTGCCGGCGACCCAGATAGTACCATCGTCTGGCTTCTCTTCGCGGATCATCAACCGGATCAAGGTCGTCTTACCCGAACCAGATGACCCGATTAAGAAGACGAACTCTCCTCGATCGATCTCAAAGGAGATATCCCGCACTGCGGGGCTACCCTTAGAATACGACTTGGAGACATTTTCAAACTTGATCACTCAAGAACTCCTTTGCATCGACCGGATCCACGCCCTGGAGCGCGAACAGCTCGACCGTCTCGACATATCCTAACACCCGAATCAATGCTCTGAGTCTCAATCGCTGTCATTTGCTCGACGCCATTCAAGAAACGCCTGGATAAATGGACCAATCCTTCCATCGAGAACCTCCGTCACATTATGATCTTCGTAACCAGAACGATGATCCTTGACCAATTGATAGGGTGCCAAAACATACGAACGAATCTGGTTGGACCAACTCACCTCTGACTGGGGACCACCGATCGCACTCATCTGTGCGCGGAACTCCTCCCGATGGCGTTGCTCAAGCTTCGATATCAGAATCTGCATCGCCCTCGCCTTGTTCTGCAACTGGGACCGCTCGTTCTGACAGGAGACCACGATCCCCGTCGGCAGATGGGTGATGCGCACCGCAGAGTCGGTCACATTGACGTGCTGTCCACCCGCTCCGGAGGAGCGATAGGTGTCAATACGCAACTCCTTGTCGTCGATCGCCACCTCGAAGGACTCATCCATCAGCGGTGTCACCTCAAAGGAGGCAAAACTCGTATGGCGTCGGTGTTGGGAGTCAAAGGGCGACATGCGAACGAGCCGATGAACCCCCCGCTCCGCCTGGAGTAGTCCGTAGGCGTACCGACCCTTGACGATGAAGGTGGCGGAGAGAATACCCGCTTCACCACCGGGCGTCACCTCATCGAGCTCAAAGCTGAACCCCGCCTCACCCGCGTACCGCTCATACATTCGCAACATCATCTCGGCCCAATCCTGGGAATCGGTACCCCCCGCACCAGCATGGATCTCTGCAATCGCGTCGCCCTCGTCGAACTCTCCCGAGAGGAGTGCCCGAATATCCAGGCTTGCGAGGCGTTCGCTCACCCAAGAGAGGTTCTCCTCGAGTTCGTCGGCGAACTCAAGATCGCCTTGTTCAAGGAACTCGGCCTGCACCCGCGCATCCGAAAGACGGTGCTCGATGGACTCGAGTAATGCAACGTCCTCTCGCATCTGGGTGTAGCGGCGCGAAACCTGCTGCGCCTGCTCAGGAGAGGACCAGAACTCAGGTGCGGCCATCTCCGCCTCAAGCTCTTGGAGCTGGACCCCAGCATCGTCAATCTTGAGATACCGGCGGGCGGCTTCAAGTCGATCCTCAAGCACTCCTAACCGGTCGCTGACGTCACTCACTTGCCATGACAGTGCTTGTATTTGAGCCCACTGCCACAGTAACAGGGATCATTGCGGCCGATTCGCTCCTCTTCAGATTTGACGAGCGTCGCGTTCACCTCGACGTCCTCGATCGGCCGTTCTGCCACCGCCACCGCTCCTTGTGCCGCCTGGAACGACTCCAAGAGGTTGACGTCGCCAGGGTCAGTGGCCCCGTAATAGGATGCCTGTGCAAGATCAACACCTTGGGTCTCGGGACCCACAACTTGAACCTGGAGCACGTAGCGGATGTAGTCATCCTCGATCCGCTTCATCAGCTCCTGGAACATGTCATAACCCTCCTGTTGCCATGCAACCAAGGGGTCCTGTTGCCCCATCGCACGGAGATTAATCCCGTCGCGGAGATAGTCCATATCGATGAGATGTTCACGCCAGTGTTGATCGACCACTGAGAGGAGCACCTGTCGCTCGATCTCGCGTGCTGGTGCTCCCGGTTCCTCATCCGGCCCTAGCGGAAGACTGGCAGATTTTTCCTGGTAGTACTCCAGTGCCTCTGCATGCAACGAGGCGGATACCTGGGATTTCGTCGTCGCCTGATGGAGGTCTTCGACGACGAAGGCGGTCGGCCAATACAGCACTACCTGCTCCAGAAGTTCATCGAGGTTCCAATTATCCTCATAGTCCGTTGGGAGATAGGTCTCCACCAGTCGGTCGATCACCCGCGATAAGGATGCGATCGTGAATTCACTGAGATCCTCGCCAGCGAGGATCTCGCGGCGACGCTCGTAGATAACCTTGCGCTGTTCATCAAGGACCTTATCGTACTTGAGAACATCCTTACGAATATCGGCGTTTTTAGCCTCCACCGCGGCCTGGGCGCGTTCGATGGCGCGTGAAACCGTCTTGGCTTCGATCGGCTGATCCTCAGGAAAGGCTTTGCTCATGACCCAGTTCACCACGCCACCCCCCGCGAAGAGCCGCATCAGCTCGTCCTCAAGCGAAAGATAGAAACGACTCTCCCCAGGATCGCCTTGGCGACCAGCGCGACCACGAAGCTGATTGTCGATACGCCGTGACTCGTGTCGCTCTGACGCGATCACGTAGAGCCCGCCGAGTTGTCGAACCTGTTCGGCCTCTTCGGCACACACTTGGGTATACTTCTCCCGCGCCTCAGCAAAGTGTTGTTGACCCTCCTCACTCTCGGGGTCAACACCGTTGTTCATCAGCTCAGAGAGGGCGAGCCGATCCGGATTCCCGCCGAGGAGGATGTCCACACCACGGCCGGCCATATTGGTCGCCACGGTCACCCCGTGGAGACGACCAGCCTGGGAGACCACCTCCGCTTCAAGTGCATGCTGCTTGGCGTTGAGTACGGCGTGAGGAATGGATCGAGCGCTGAGCAGCTTGGAGAGGAGTTCAGACTTGGCCACTGAGATCGTGCCAACGAGTACAGGCTGTCCCCGCTCAAATCGGGCCTCGATATCATCGACGACGGCGTTGAACTTCGCCTCTTCGGTCTTGAAGATGAGATCACCGTGGTCAGTACGGATCACGGGCTTATTGGTGGGAATAGGGACCACGGTCAACTGATAGGTCGAGGCGAACTCAGCGGCCTCGGTCTCGGCGGTACCCGTCATCCCGGCAAGCTTCTCGTAGAGACGGAAGTAGTTTTGCAGCGTCACCGTCGCCCAGGTATGGTTCTCCTCCTGGATCCGCACGCGCTCCTTGGCCTCCACCGCTTGATGGAGCCCATCGGACCATCGGCGACCCTCAAGGATCCTGCCGGTGAACTCATCAACGATCTTGACCTCACCTCTGTCAACGATGTAGTCTTTGTCGCGCTTATAGAGATCCTTCGCCCGAAGCGCCTGATTCAGCTGGTGGAGGTAGGTCATGGCAGAGATGTCATAGAGATTCTCGATCCCGAGCGCCTTCTCTACCTTCCCGATCCCCTCCTCGGTGGTCATGACGATCTTCTTTTCCTCATCGACCTCGTAGTCAACGCCCGCCTTAAGAGTACGTGCCACCCCCGCAAACTTGTAGTAGAGCTCGGGGGACTGCGCCGATGGACCCGAGATGATCAACGGCGTACGCGCTTCATCAACCAAAATAGAGTCAACCTCATCGACAATGGCAAAGGCATGGCCGCGTTGGACCATATCGTCGAGGGTGGTGGCCATGTTATCGCGCAGGTAATCGAAACCGAGCTCGGTGTTGGTTCCATAGGTCACATCCCGCGCATAGGCTTCACGCTTGAGTTTGGGATCGCTGATGTCGGCGGTCACCCGCCCCACACTGATGCCGAGCCGATCGTAGATCTGGGTCATCCACACCGAGTCACGGGCGGCGAGGTACTCGTTCACCGTTACAAGGTGGACACCTCGCCCGGTCAACGCATTGAGATAGACCGGCAGTGTCGAGACCAGTGTCTTTCCTTCACCCGTCTTCATCTCAGCAATCCATCCAAAATGCAGTGCCATTCCACCCATCAGCTGGACGTCATAATGGCGCTGGCCGATGGCACGCTTCGCCGCCTCGCGGACGGTGGCAAATGCCTCGACCAAGAGATCCTCAAGGGTCTCACCTGCATCGAGACGATCCCGGAACTCATCCGTCTTGCCTCTGAGCTCGTCATCGGTCAGCTGCTCGAACTCGGGCTCGAGCTCGTTGATCAGAGGAACGACGTCAGCAAGGCGCTTGACCTTTTTGCCTTCACCTGTTTTTAAAACTCGATCGATTATACCCATATCAACTCCCGGTGGCTCCAAGCACTAGAGCAGTCTAGCCTCGGTCTCTCAGGAAGGATCGGCCACCTCAGCCTGATCTATTAATCCAACGGAGCCGTCTCCGCGACGATAGACGACGGCGGAACGCTCGGTCAACGAGTTGATAAAGAGATAGAACGAGTGCGATAGCAGCTCCATGCGGACCGCCGCTGTCTCGGGATCCAGCACCTCAAGCTCGAAGGCCTTGGAACGCACAATCTGGGGCACCTCATCGAGTTGTGAGAGGTCCGCAACCTTGTCCGTCCTATGGTGTGGGTGACTGCGCGCCAGAAGACGACCCTTCAGCTTCTCGAGCTGATGTGCCAACTTGTGTTCGGCACGATCAAAGGCAGCGAGTTCATCTTCGGCAGCACCCTTGGCACGAGCAACGGTGCTCGCAAGCCGCAGGGTGATCTCCGCGTGTACCTTGTCACTCTGGGCCGGATTTTGCGAGCGTTCAAAGAATACCTCTGCACGGTCGACCTCTCCGAGGTACTTACTGAGGCGATGGACCCGGTCCTCGATCAGAGCCTTGGAATCATCGCTAACCACACAGCCCTTGCAACGGTACTCAACCTGCATCTCATTATCTCCTTCTGCCTGCTGGCTCACTTACCACATCGATCTTCGTATCGCGAAGAGAACATCCCAACTCACTAGTCACAACCGGTGATCGTCCGTCATCATCGAGATCCTCGTGCGTGGCCCCACCACACACTCCGGTCAGTCCTACTTCGTGCCGTCGGTCCACGAAGCGAGGTACTCCCGCTGGGCCGCGGTCAGCTCATCGAGCATGACTCCCATGGAGGCGAGCTTGAGCTCCGCGACAGAGGCGTCGATCTCACTCGGGACATCATAGACCTGGGCGGTTAGCTCGCCTCGGTGAGCGACTAGCCACTCCACACTCAGCGCTTGATTAGCGAAACTCATGTCCATCACCGATGCTGGGTGACCCTCTGCTGCGCTGAGGTTGACCAAACGCCCTTCGGCGATCACCTGGACTCGCCGATCGTCGCCGTCGTCACCGCGGACAAGAAACTCCTCGACCATCGGACGAACCATGCGGCGGCGCTCACCAGTCGTCATCTCGGCCAGACCAGCGAGGTCGATTTCGACGTCGAAATGACCCGAGTTTGCTAACACCGCGCCGTCCTTCATCACGCGAAAGTGCTCTGGCCGCAGCACGTCACGGTTACCTGTAAGGGTAATGAAGATATCGCCGATCCGTGCCGCCTCAGCCATTGGCATCACCGCAAAGCCATCCATCACCGCTTCGAGCGCCGGCAGCGGCTGGATCTCGGTGACGACGACCTGAGCACCCATGCCACGCGCCCTCGAGGCCACACCCTTGCCGCAGTAACCGTAACCAGCGATCACCATAACCTTTCCGGCGAGCAACATGTTGGTAGCCCGAATCACTCCGTCAAGGGTCGACTGTCCGGTACCATAGCGGTTGTCAAACATGTGCTTGGTATTCGCATCGTTGACCGCAACGATGGGGTAGCCAAGCGAACCCGCCTGTTCCATGGCGCGCAAACGAATCACACCCGTCGTCGTCTCCTCGGTGCCTGCAAAAATACTCGACACCTGCTCTGGACGCTCACGGTGCACGCGTGACACCAGGTCACAGCCGTCATCCATGGTGACCTGTGGCTTCGCATCGAGCACCGCATCGATGTGGGAGTAGTACGTCGGGGTATCCTCGCCACGTCGAGCAAAAACAGCGATGCCATCGTGCTTGACCAGCGAGGCCGCTACATCATCTTGGGTCGAAAGAGGATTCGAAGCCGCGGCAACGACCTCGGCACCGCCAGCTTGGAGCGTTCGTAGCAGATTCGCCGTCTCCGTCGTGATGTGCAGACAGGCCGCGATGGTAATCCCAGCAAGGGGTTTGGTCTTTGCGAACCGATCACGGATCGAGGTAAGGACCGGCATCTGTCCGTCGGCCCAAAGGATCCGCTGACGCCCGGCGTCTGCCTCGCTGATATCGCTGATGTCGTACTCCACTGATTACCTCTCTCTTGGTCCTATTCCTGTTATCACGGTCCTCCCGATAGTCAGGAGGCGACGATACTTGGCACAACTATGTATGGTGTCATCCACTCTACCCGATGGTGTGGTCACTACCACAAGCAGCCGTGAGAACCAGGGCTTGCCCAGCGGGATACGCTCGCGCGCGATCAGCTATTCAACCGCTGTACCCGCCAGGAACCGTTTGACGTTGTCAAGAATCGTGATCGGACCCGGATCGATACCGAGCTGACCGGCGAGAGAGAGGGCGACATAGTCACCGACAAAGGTCAGATCGAAGAGGTTCGCCAACTCGCCAACACCATGTCCCTCGATCTCGATACAGTGCGCGAGACGAGGACCGATGGTCTTCATTGCGAACTCGTAACGGCGCGCAATCTGGGGGTGTTCATAGTTGTGGCGAAGAATCACCAGGGAGAGATCGCGTGTCAGCAGCTCTGGGTAGGCATCGAATCCCGCCAATTCGTTATGGCAGGCCTCAGGATAGACCGAGGAGAACGCCGGTGCCTTCGCATTCTCGTTGATCTGGGCCTTCCAGCGCATCGCCGCGACCTGGCCGAGTGGACCAGAGGAGACGATAATCGGGATCGTACCCTTCAATTCGGCGGCGATCGCGCTCGCCATCGAATCAGGGGTATCGAGTTCATCACGTCGCTCCTTGAGTCGCGTGATGGCGAGGTTGATCCAACCCGTTGCGCCTTTGAAGAGTCCTACCTGATCAAGAATGCCAAGTACCGATACCGACAGTGCGCCAAAAGCCGCTCGTGGCTGGGGAATGCGCCCGTCGACCCCGACGACACAGCATCCCCGCTCCTCCACTAACCGTGCGAGTTCGCCACCAGAGGTCACAGCAACGCACTTTGCCCCATGATCGATCGCATGAGCGACCACCTCAAGCGTCTCCTCGGTATTGCCCGAGAAGGAGACGGCGATCACCAGCGAGTGTGGGCCGACGTAGCTCGGAAGCTCATATCCTTTGACAATCGTGATCGGGATTGCCATGAACGGAGCAGCGGCTGCGAGTGCAACATCTCCTGCGATCCCGCTCCCTCCCATCCCGACGACCACGACGTGTTCGATGTGGTCTTTATTGGGCAGATCACACACTGAAGCGACCTGGGAAAGTGCCGCCTCCATCTGTTCGGGGAGCATCCGCGTGGCCTCCCACATGCCTTGTGAATCGACGTACACTTACGAATCTTCTCCTTCAGTCTGCGGTGACTTGTCAGACGCAAGCCCTAAGAGCCGAACGTGCTCCTTGTCGTCGACGAGTTCGGCCTCCTCAATCAGGAGAATAGGGATATCATCCTCAATACGATATTTGCGTTTGAGGCGCGGGTTATAGAGCGCACGTTCGCTCTCGATATAGAGCAGCGGCTCATGGTCGACCGGGCAGGCCAAAATCGCCACAAAGTCTGGAGCAAGGGTCATCGAATCACCTCCGAATCTGCCTTTGCCACAACGGCAAGAACCTCATGCGATCGCCGCGACACTTCATCATCGGTTGGCGCCTCAAGGTTAAGACGCAAGAGTGGCTCGGTGTTGGAGGGTCGAAGATTGAACCACCAATCACCAAAATCAAGTGTTAACCCATCGAGGTGGTCGACTACCGCACGCCCCTGATAGGCGTTCTCAACGAACGCGAGGACGGCCGCGGTGTCTTGGACCTTGGTATTGACCTCACCAGAGTCGGAGTAGCGCTCCAACGAACCCCGCATCTCCGACAAGGATGACCCCTGGATGGCGATCTCCTCGAGGACCGTCAAGGCCGCGATCATGCCCGAATCGGCACGATAGTTGTCACGGAAATAGTAATGGCCAGAGTGTTCGCCCCCAAAAATAGCGCCGGTACGAGCCATCTCCGCCTTAATAAACGAGTGGCCAACGCGAGTCCGAATGGCGGTTCCACCAGCCTGTGTGATCACCTCAGGCACCGCCTTCGAACAGATCAAGTTATACAGAATCGTCTCGCCTGGAAAGCGACTGAGGATTCTGCGTGCGATCAATGCCGTCGTCGTCGATCCCGAGACCGGGGCGGCCTTGTCGTCGACCAGAAAAACGCGGTCAGCATCACCATCAAAGGCTAACCCAACATCAGCTCCCATCGATAGAACCTTGGCCCTGAGGTCGACAAGATTCTCTGGCTGGATTGGGTCGGCCGGATGGTTGGGGAATGAGCCATCGAGTTCGCCGTACATCACCTCAAGGCTGACGCCAAGATCATCAAAAACTGGCCCAACGATCAAACCGCCCATACCGTTTGCGGTATCTGCAACGACTCTGAGGCCACGGAGCTTCGTGACATCGACAAAGGAGCGCACATGGGCAACGTACTCATCGAGCATCGATCGTCGCTCACACGTTCCTTGCACCGCACGGACTGGAACAGTGGTCGCAAGGTACTTGGTGGCAAGCTCTTGCACCTCGACCAAACCACTCTCTGCACCCACAGGGCTCGCGCCAGCCCGACAAAACTTGATACCGTTGTAGTTACCCGGGTTATGCGAAGCGGTGATCATCACCCCAGGAAGATCGAGCCTGCCACTCGCAAAATAGAGGAGATCGGTCGAGGCGAGCCCAACATCGATCACATCCACTCCGGATGCGTTCAAACCTTCGACCAACGCAGACTTCAGCGCATCGGAAGAGAGCCGCATGTCGTAGCCGACGATCACTCGATCGGTAGCGACAACCTGGGCGAAGGCCGCACCAATCGCCCGCGCCCAATCGACATTCAGTTCGTCTGGCACGATCCCCCGAACATCATAGGCCTTGAAAATATCGCTCATCAGCCGGATTCACCCTCTTTCGCTACGACGACCGTCCAAACGCAGGAACTCGCCATCACGGCTGTGTGGCGGGACCAAACCAGTGCAGTCTAGCCAACCCGCCGACCTACTAACCACTGGCGATCCTAGCAGAGAATGATGGCCGACGGTGATTGTCTACGGCCGGTGATCGAGATCCACCACGGATGTCGATGACGAGCCCAGCCGCGCACCGCAGTCATGCTTCCCGAGCTGGGCCCGCTTCGTCGTTCGAACGCACAAGGAGGCTACGAGGCAGTCTTGGCGGGTCTTCCGCTCTTTCTTCGGTTGCCCGAACGAGCGCTCGTGGCCGCCAACTCTACGACTTCGCCAACTTGGGCCGCGAACCCATCGCGACGCCACCATCGGCTGCCGCAAGCGGCACAGCTCACTAACACCACCTCGTGATCACCGACACCAAGCTCGATGATGACGAGTTCCTTCTCGCGACAGACTGGGCACAACGCATCCACCCGACTCCTCCTCCACCCATGCTTTGAGGCTCTAGCGGGCCTCAGAGGTAAGTTGTCGGATCATTTTTTCCAAAACTTAAACATTTGATGAAACACTACTTCCCTGGTGAAGGGGTACTTTCTGGTGAAACTTCATCACAACTTCGCCCTGTAGGTATACTCTGTCAACCCTAACAGGGCAACCGGTGAACGCGCCGCAGCGGTTCCATGCGTCTCCAAGGCCGCTTGAGGAGCTAGTGCACGCACACAAGAACTCCCGTCAGCACTGACATCAGACCACTTCAGACCCGATTTCATGACGATTACTAGCTGCATCGGCATCCACTCTTCCACCCAACAGCCTCATCCTCTGCAACGGACCGCAGTGGTACCTCGCATTGGATAGAGGTCACCGGGATCAGCACGAGCAATCCGGCGCCAGGGGACCATGAACTGGGGAAGAATGAGCCTATTTACACTGGAGCTTCCCGTGATCGGCCAGCATGAGATAGCGTGTGTTGGTCAGGGATGCGTTAACTCGTCTAGGATACACTGCCCTTATGTCGCATCAACTTGGACCCATGCGCTGGCGGGCATGGGTCATCAGCACCGTGCTCAGCACGTTCATGCTTGCGGCGTGTGGCGGGTCCATAACGACATCACAGTCCCCCACTCCAGCACGCAGCTCACCGATCCCAACATCCATCATTGGCGAGGTCACTCCGGGCATCTCGACGAGCTTCCAAGCCACCCAAAGCGTCATTGCCCAAACCGGCACCCGTATCGTAGTGGTGGGCACCGCCGCCTGTCTTCGAGCTTCTTGTCCGGCTCTTGCCACGAGTATGTTGAACTCCAACCTGCGCCCCGAGGGCTGGGAGACGGTCATCCTCAAGCGCTTTGGATTCAGCCCAACACACGGCACCGTTGTCGCTAGCTATCGCTTTGCAAATGGCCAGGAAGGTGCTGCGCTCTTCACCCAATACCGGACGAAGTCGATCCAGACCAAGCTCTACCTCACCACCGATGGTGGAGATCGGTGGGAGATGGTGGACACCTCGCATGATCAGGTGCTCGATGTCGCCTTCACCACCCACTCCCTCGTCGCGCTCGTGGGCGTCTGTCAGGATCGTGATGGTGCCAATGCGTGTAGTCGCTATGCCCTCGAGCGCCGATCGCTCGTCTCTCATCGGGTGATGACGACCCAGCTCCCGCTGCCAAAGCTGCCATACCCCTTCTTGGAACAGCCCTCTCTTGCGGCACAGGGATCCACCGTGATCGTCGTTGCAGACCCGACAGGACCACGAACCGCCTCTGCGCAATTGTTATTGAGTCGTTCGAGAAATGCACCGATCGTGGATCTGGTGCGGCCATCCCTTGACTCCGTCACGGCCTGCACGCTCCATCTCCGTACCCCGACAATCTGGGCAAGCTGTCCGACAGGAATGCTCGTCAGTGAGCTCCGTGCCGAGACGTTCACCGGTCACTTCACCAGGTTTTGGTGGCCATCAGGGACGAGCGGAGATGCCTTTGCACCCGTGAACGCCCAAACTGCCTGCCGGCTGGTCGTCAATCAACGAGAGACCGGGGCTGCCCTGGAACGCACCACCGATGGCGGTGCCGATTTTGTCACGGTTGCCCCGATCGTCACACCCCAATTTGCTCTCGGTGGATCAACCCTTGCGTTTGTCTCGCTGAGGCACGGCTTTTTAACCGTCTCCAAATTCAGCCACCATCGCCTCCACCCCATCGTCTGGGCTACAACCAACGCAGGTCGACACTGGGTCCAAGTGTTTCCGTCCACAACGCGGACATAGTCGGCGAGTCCCCATGTCCACAATGACCGCGCCCCACCGCCACACAACTCGTCTCCTCAGAGAGCCTCGCAGCCAGAGGCGAGTTGCTAGATGGTGCCTGATGATGGAACGAGGGGAGCGGCTGGCCCGCGAGCACCTGTTGGGTTTCCTGCACAGCAAAGACGACCTGCAGAACCACGCAGTGCCTTGGTGGGGCGTCGGTTCTTGAACGCCATCACGTCTCATCGTGCGAACTGAGCGATGCCCTGACAACTCTGTGAATATGAACTCCCTTCGTGGTCCGAGCCGGGCACAACTCGGTCACCCTACGCCCATTCAAGGCAGTAGCCTGGTGGTATGCAATCCACCATTGTCCTTATTGGAGCTGGAATCGCCACGACGATACCGCAGAATCTCGTTGCCCCCCTCGACGGGTGTACCACCATCGTCTGTAGGACCCTGCGCCACCCAGGTCTCTCGGAGGCACTCACTGCGGTAGTTGACCCGTCTGTACCGATCCTGAGTTGTGATGACCTCTACGATCAGAGCCAAAACTTCGATGATCTCTATCCTCGCATCGTGGAGCGACTGCTGGATCTCAGCACAGTCGCCGGTAATACCCGCATTGCCTACGTCGTCCCCGGCTCTCCAGCCATCGGCGAACGAAGTGTACAGCTCCTCCTCAAAGAGCCTGGCATCGACGTCGAGATCGGAGATGGACTGGGGCTCCTTGACTACGCCGCCTTGCGCCTCCACATCGATCCCATCGATGGGCTCAAGATCGTCGATGCCATCGATCTGTTAACGGATTTCCCGATCGAGAGCGACACACTCCTCGCCCTGCAATGTTTTGATCCGATGATCGCGACCGAGGTCACCGCCAAGGCCACCGAACGCGGCGGAGAGGTAACGATGCTCTTTCATCTCGGACTACCCGATGAGCGAGTGCTTGTTGTCGACGAGACGAGTACCGCACTCCAAACGTGTGACCATCTGACCAGTCTCCTGATCACCGGCCTTGGAGCCCCCTTTGCCGAACTGACCTCCCTGATCAGCATCGTCCACCGGCTGCGACAAGAGTGCCCATGGGACGCCGAACAGACCCACCGCTCACTGGCACGACACCTCCTTGAGGAGGCGCACGAGGTAGTACAGGCCATCGATGACCTTGAGCTCTCTACTGACGAGGATCCGCTGCTCGTTACTCACTTGGAGGAGGAGCTCGGTGACCTCCTCCTCCAAGTGCTCATGCATACCGAGATCGGCAACGAGGCCGGTGATTTTACGCTTGCATCGGTTGCAGCCGCCCTTCGCACAAAGCTGGTGCGTCGTCACCCCCATGTCTTTGGTGACATCGACGTCGACTCCGCAGAACAGGTCGTCGCCAACTGGGAGACGATCAAGGCTGAGGAACGCAAGGGTGCGGCACCCGCCCAGGTGCCCGAGGCCTTGCCTGGTGCACTACGACTTCAGAAGGCGTATCGAAGGGTCACCGGGCTCGGGTACGAACCAGACGACATCCGCAACAGTGTGCACGACTCCGTCGTCTCTGGGCCAGGCTCCAACGACCTCGTCGTCGCGGCCCTGACCGCGCTCGGCAACGGTGTCGATCTTGAGGAGACCCTTCGCCACGCTGCCCGTGCCCTTGAGGGACTCCTGCCTTCGTAAGCCTGTCGTACATAGCCAACGACCAGCGACGTGGCCGATGATGCTCGCGCCGTCCCGGGATGCTAAGTTAGGAGGAGACCCGATGAGACGAAAGGTATGTTGATGGCACGCAACGACACCGAGATCACCCAGGTAGCAGGCCGAATGGTACTGGACTCACGCGGAAATCCTACGGTTGAGGCGGAGGTCGCACTCGCCGGTGGAGCACGAGGACGAGCGATCGTGCCCTCGGGTGCATCAACCGGTCGGTTTGAGGCGGTGGAGCTACGCGATGGAGGTCCTGACTTCGGAGGCAAGGGGGTTAATCGAGCCATCGCCAACGTCAACGGCCCTATTGCCGGAGCAGTGATTGGCCACGATGCTCGTCAACAGCGACTCCTCGACCGCGCCATGATTGCCCTTGATGGCACACCGGACAAGTCACGCCTCGGTGCAAACGCCATCCTGTCCGTTTCCCTAGCAGCAGCCCGGGCGGCAGCGAACGCCTCGCGACTTCCCCTCACCTCCTACCTGGGAGGTGTTGATGCTACGCTCCTTCCCGTACCATTCATGAACGTCATCAACGGAGGTGTACACGCATCGAACAACCTGGATATGCAGGAGTTCATGCTGGTTCCCCATGGTGCGGTCAGCTTTCGCGAGGCCCTGCAATGGGGGGTTCAGACCTACGCAGCCTTGAAGGCTGAGCTGGCGGCAAAATCCTTGTCGACCGCAGTCGGAGACGAGGGTGGGTTTGCACCGAATCTCCACTCGCACCAGGAGGCACTTGAACTGCTCGTTGGGGCGATTGAAAAGGCCGGCCTGCGACCAGGAGTCGACATCTCCCTCGCCCTTGACCCAGCGAGTACCGAGTTCTTCGTCGACGGTCACTACCTCCTCAAGGGCGAGGATCGAACGCTTACCGCAGACGAGATGGTCGATTACTACGCGCAGCTCGTCGATGCCTTCCCTATCGTCTCGATCGAGGATCCAATGGCCGAGGAGGACTGGGAGGGCTGGAAGATCTTCACTGAACGCCTTCGCGGTCGCATCCAAATCGTCGGCGATGACATCTTCGTGACGAACCCCATTCGGCTTGAGCGTGGATTCAAGGAGGAGGTTGCCGACTCGATCTTGATCAAGCTCAACCAGATTGGGACACTGACTGAGACCCTTGAGACGATGGAACTCGCACGCTCGCATGGTTACTCAACCGTTATCTCGCACCGGTCAGGCGAGACCGAGGATACCTTCATCGCGGACCTTGCCGTCGCAACCAACGCCGGTCAAATCAAAACCGGCGCGCCTGCGCGATCTGACAGAGTTGCAAAATACAACCAGCTCCTCCGAATTGAAGCTATGCTAGGCGAGGGGGCACGGTATATCGATTGGGTCAAGAGAGGCAAGTGAAGGTTCGACGGCGTGTCATCATTCTCGCAGCACTCTTGCTGGGTGTGGTAGTCTACGCCACGACCGTTCTTCCAACGAGTCAGCTGCTGAACGTCATCGCGACTAAGCACCACGACACCGCAGAACTCCACCAGCTCCAGGCAACAAACACCAAGTTAGAACAGAGCGTGGCCCAGTTAAACTCGCCCCAGTGGATCGAACAGATTGCACGCAATGAATTTGGTATGTACCCAACGGGGTCAACCCCCTACCAGATCCTGCCGAGCTCACCCCTCTATCAGACTCCGGCGCCGAAGAGTTGACGATCACCACAAGACCTCCTACGCTGTTACGGTCTTGTCAGCACACTCACGCAGACGACACCAAAGACCGATCTCCGTCTCGCGCCCCGACCTCGTTCGGGTGCCGCCGCAAACGTTGTGCCCACAACCAGAAAGGAAGTCGCTCCAGTGAGTATTCTCGGTAGTCGCGTCATCAGAAAAGAAGACCCTGCACTGTTGCGTGGAGAGGGTCGGTACGTAGCCAACCTCGACCTCGATCACCCGTTATATGCCTGCTTTGCCACCTCGCCCTTTGCCCATGCGACCTTCACGCATGTCAACACCGATGATGCCCTTGGTTTGCCTGGTGTGCGCCACGTCCTTTGTGGAGGGGACCTCGACGCCGCCCCCATCGCACCAGCCATACCAGACCGTCCAGAGTGCGCCCGTCCCGTGCTCGCCACCGAGCGAGTCCGTTATGTGGGTGAACCCTTTGCGCTCGTCCTCGCAGAGACACCTCAGGCGGCCTTTGACGGAGCGGAACTGGTCTATGCCGACTTCGACCCGCTCCAGGCCGTGATCGATCCCGAGCAATCGATGGAGGATCTCGTCGCCCTTTTCCCTGGGAGCACCAACATCTTTGCCAAGAGTCCCGATAGTCCCAACGCAAACCTCTTCGCAGATGCCGATGTGGTCGTCACCGAACGTCTGATAAACCAACGTCTCGCTCCCTGTTCGCTCGAGACGCGAGCGATGGCCGCAGTCCCCACCCCAGATGGTCGCCTCGTGGTCTACTCCTCGACCCAATCGGCGCATGGACTGCGAAGAACCCTGGTGAGGTGTCTCAATATCGACGAATCGAGCATCGTCGTGCGGGCCCAAGATGTCGGCGGAGGCTTTGGCGCTAAAGTGACGGTTTACCCAGAGGACGTCGCCATCGCCGCGGCGGCACACAAACTCAGGCGACCCATCACTTGGCACGAGGACCGCACTCGCTCAATGCTTGGGCTCGTCCATGGACGGGCCCAAATCCAGTACCTTGAGCTCGGAGCAACCAAGGAAGGTAAGCTTGTCGGCTACCGCCTGCGCATCGTCCAAGATAGCGGTGCCTATCCTGCCTTCGGGGCACTGCTCCCCACCCTCACCTGCCTCATGGCGCCCGGTACCTACCTGATTCCCAACGTAGAGACCTCCTACGTATCGGTGGCCACCAACACCACCCCGATCTCGGCCTATCGCGGAGCTGGGCGGCCAGAGGCCGCTGCAGCCATCGAGCGCATGATGGATCGCCTCGCCGCCGAACTAGCCATGGATCCCGTCGAACTACGATTACGCAACCTCATCCCAAAGGAGGACTTCCCCCTGACCACGCCAACCGGCGCCAACTACGATGTCGGTGACTACTCTAGGGCCCTTAGTACACTCTGCGAACGTGGCGGTTATGCACAACTCCGCGACGAACAGCGACGTCGCCGGGCCAGCGCAGCCCCCCTGCAACTCGGAGTCGGAATCGCCGTGTATGTCGAGGTCACCAACGGCGGTGGGTCGAGCGAGTATGGTCGAGTCGAGGTCCAAGATGATGGTGTCATCGTCGCCTACTCAGGCACTTCACCCCATGGACAAGGACACGCCACCGCCTGGTCAATGCTCGTCGCCAATGAACTAGGAGTCGATCTCGACCAGGTACAGGTCATCACCGGCGACACCGACCTGGTTCCCCGCGGTGTCGGCACCTTTGGCTCGCGGTCGCTCCAAACAGGTGGTGCTGCCGTCTCTGGCGCTGCCCACGAACTCAGTATCCGTGCCAAGCAGGTGGCCGCTGCGACCCTCGAAGCCAGCGAGGCCGACATCAGACTCAATGCCGATGGCGCCTTCGTCCACGGCAGCCCCTCAACCACCCTCGACTGGCCAACCCTGGCACGACGAGCACGCGAGCTGGACCAGCCACTCGACGTCACCTTGGACTTCGCTCCAGCGGATGCGACGTACCCCTTTGGAGCGCACCTTGCCGTCGTCGAGGTCGATGTTGAGACCGGTAGAGTGCACCTGATCAGCTTGAACGCGGTCGACGACGCAGGCAAGATCCTGAACCCGCTGCTCGCGGAGGGACAGCTCCATGGTGGCATCGCCCAAGGAGTAGCCCAGGCGCTCCTCGAGGAGTTCCAGTATGGGGCCGATGGCTCTCCGCTCACACCCAACTTTGCGGACTACTCGATCATCTCGGCCGCAGAGCTGCCTTCATTCGATCTCTTTCACCAAGAAACGCCGACCTTCATGAATCCACTGGGTGCAAAGGGGATCGGAGAATCTGGCACCATCGGGGCGACGCCTGCCGTCTGGAACGCCGTCATCGACGCTTTGGCCCACCTCGGCATCCGGCACATCAACCTACCGATGAGCCCCCAACAGGTCTGGCGCGCCATCACGACGATGCCTGCCGCCGAGCGTGCATAGGGGCGATGCCGCCGCATCGGACCGACCGGGCTCCGAGCAGCAACTCTCCTCGTTGGGTAGCACCGACCCAAACGTCTGGCGCTAAGACGAGAGAGCACTGAAAAAGTAAGCACCGAGACGAGGGAGCCCGCTGGCTACTGTGCGAGCCCTGGCGTGAAGTATTGACTCAACGCTTTGGGACTTGGTCCCTTGCTTGGTGCCACCTGAAGGACGCCGCCGACATCCTTGACACGACCGTATTCTGGGTTGACCTCGAGCTGTTGTACTTTGGAGTCGCGAGCGAGAAAGTCGTTCAGTAACGCTGAGCCGTGCGAGAGCTCATCGTTGGCGGCACTCAGTTCAGCATCATGGAAAGGAATCAGACTACGAGACGTGACCTCGATGATCGACCACCCTTGACTGATCTGCACCGGAAGCGAAGCTTTACCGATCGGCAAGGTCTCAATCGCATGGGTATAGTTGGCCCCGAGAACTTGCTCGTACTGGGAGATGGTTCCACAACCGACGGCACCGCCGCTCGCTTGGCTACTCTTGTTCTCGGAGTACTGGTTGGCGGCCGCCGCGAATGAGAGTCCCCCTCTGATCTTGGCGAGTACGGCATCCGCCTCAAGGGGTGAGGTCTCGAGGATCTCTGAGGAGCAGACGTCGACAAAGTTGCCGTGATGACTCGCATAATAGGCCTGGACGCCGGCCGTGCTCAGATTCACCTTCGCCAAGTACGCCTCCATGGCGACGATAGCTCGCGTATCACTGACTAACTGTGCCTGATAGGCCCTCGGAAAAGCGGCGAAGGTGGACTGAGAGCCGACCGATTGGATCGTGAGTGCCTTCGCAAGCTGTGCCTCTAGTGGAGTCGCCGTGATATTGAGTCGGTGCTCGGCTTGGAGGATACGATCGATCGTAATGCGACGATTCAAAATATTATCGACAAACAACGTGGTGTAGCTCTTCTTGCCTGGTCCAAAGACGGGTGACTTGTTCTTTGAGAGCAGCGTATCAAAGGCCGAGTTTGACGAGACCTCGCGTAGCTCCGTGTTCAGCTGGCTATTGGAGATCGTCTGTGAGCCAACCTTTGCGGCATAACCGATGGTCGAACAGCTCGCAAGAACAAACCCTAACACAAGCGGAAGGAACTTCAACAACCTTCGAGACATACTCCTCCTTGGCTTCACAGCTTCCCTAGCCTACTATGCCTGCGCTACGACGGCGAATTCGATGGACCCAGAACGACTTCACGAACGACCTCGAGCAGGTTGTCTCGTGGTCGAAAGGGGATCACGAGCTCCTGTTCACTCCCTCGATAGGTTGGACGGGAAGCGAGTCGACGCAGACGAACCTCCTCAGAGGGACGGAGTTGGATCGGCTTGAGAAAGACCTCCATGGTCCCGGTTTTGGCCGAGCGACGCGACCCTACTTCACGTACCCCCCGCTCGATCAGCGCAAGCTTTAACCGCGTCATTTCGATGAGGTTCACCACTTGCCCGGGATGAGGTCCAAATCGGTCACTCAACTCGCTGGCGAGGTCCGTTACCTCCGCCTCATCTCGAGCGATGGCCAGGCGACGGTAGAGATCCATTCGCACCGCCTCATCGGCCACGTATTCCACTGGGATCGAGTACGAGATCGGAAGGTCGATATTGATCTCGGGCACCTCGATGCGCTCATCCCCCTTCATCTGTGCCACCGCCTCCGCGACCAGACGCACGTAGAGTTCATAGCCCACCGCGCTCATATGGCCAGACTGCCGCTCGCCAAGAAACGACCCAGCACCGCGCAGCTCAAGGTCACGCATCGCGATGCGGTATCCCGCCCCGAGATCGGTGTTCTCCACGATCGTTCGGAGACGCTCCAGAGCGATCACCGAAAGAGGCTTGGTCCGAGGGTAGAACAGGTAGGCATAAGCCCGTTGCCCCGAACGACCGACCCGTCCGCGAAGCTGATGGAGCTGTCCGAGCCCGAGATCCTCCGCGTGGTCCACGATAAGCGTGTTGACCGATGGAAGGTCGATCCCGCTCTCGATGATGGTCGTACAGACAAGAACGTCGGCCTTACGATGCCAGAACTCATCGACAACTCGCTCCAACTCGTGTTCGGGGAGTTGGCCATGCGCGACCAGGATCCGCGCCGTCCCGACGAGGTCGGCGACTTTACGCGCGATCGACTGGATATCGCGCACCCGGTTATGGACATAAAACACCTGACCACCCCTGATCAGTTCACGACGGATCGCCTCTGAGATCGCCGCATCGTCATCGGGGCCAACGTGGGTCAGGATCGGTTGACGATCGAGCGGTGGTGTTCGCAACAGCGACATATCGCGGACGCCAACCAGCGAGAGCTCCAGCGTGCGCGGAATCGGAGTCGCCGACAACGTGAGCACATCGAGATCCGGATGGCGTGTCTTCCAGAACTCCTTGTGCGCCACACCAAAGCGCTGTTCCTCGTCGATCACAAGGAGCCCAAGCCGTCGAAAATCAATCTCCTTCGAAACCAGCGCATGGGTCGCCACCAGGCAGTCAAGGGTGCCAAGACGCAGCTCTTCCTTCAAGCGTTTGACTTCGCGAGGACTCACAAACCGCGACAACAACCCAACCTTGACGCCGTAGGGCTCGAACCGTTCACGGAAGGTGTCATAGTGTTGTTGGGCCAAGATCGTGGTCGGGACAAGGATCGCCACTTGGGCCCCGCTCTGGATGGTTTTAAAGGCCGCCCGAATGGCTACCTCCGTCTTCCCAAATCCCACATCACCACAGACCATCCGATCCATTGGGACCGGCTGTTCAAGATCACTCTTGGTCTCTTCAATAGCGACGGCCTGATCAGGGGTGAGCTCGTAGCCAAAACTTGACTCCATCTCCTGCTGCCAGACGGTATCAGGCTCCTTCGCATGGCCAGCGGTGATCAGCCGCTTCTGATAGAGGACTACAAGCTCCTGTGCAACCTCATTCGCCGCTCTACGCGCCTTCTTGACCTGCTGGCTCCACTCCTTTGAACCCAGTCGTGAGAGAGCTGGGTTCTCCCCACCGACGTAGAGGGTGATCCGATCGGTCTGATCGGAGGGGAGGTAGATCTTGTCCTTTCCGCCGAACTCGAGCAACAGATAATCCCGTTCAACCCCTGCGAGGGACCGCGAGACGATTCCCTCGTAGCGTGCCACACCATAGGTCTCATGCACCACCAAGGTGCCTGGTACGAGGTCATCCAATGTCGAGGTGATCGTTCTTGGACGTTGGCGCCTCGGCTGTGCATTGGCCAGCGGCCGGACCAGATCCGCATCGGCCACCACCGCGAGCTTTGCCGCCTCGATGACGAAGGAGTGATAGAGGCGTACCCCCTCCACAAGATAGAGGCCCGCCGCCTCGGGAGGGCTGGCCTCCCTTGTGAGTACCACTGGGTAACGATCAAAGCTCGCAAAGGTCGCGGTGAGTGCTCGTAGGCGAGCCGGCGACTCAGCGGTCACCATCACCCGACAGCCACCACGAACCAGAGCACCAACGCGTTCAACAAAGCCGGCCATATCGCGGTGATCGATCGAAAGCGGCCGGGGCTCGACACCACCATCGACCAACTCGACCCGACGTGCAGCACTTGACCGGAGATGAGCAAAGGGGGCGAGAAGGCCCGCGGTAGAGTCCGTTGCGTCGATCCCCCACGTCGGTGCCAACGCATTCGTCATCGACTCCTCATCGGCAGCGATGCGCACCGACTCAGCCTCAAGCAGAGCACCCCCTGCGATGATCAGGACATCGTCCTCCCCGAGAAGGTCTGAAACGAGCGTCGCCTCATGATCGAGCAACAACGGGAGAAGACTCTCCACCGGGTCTGGACTCGTCCCCGCCAGCAACTCACTGATTCGGTCCTGAAGGACTGGAGCCCGTTCAGCCAACTCCGCAAGTCTCCGACGTAACGGATCATCGATGAGCACCTCCTTCGCAGGAAGCACCTCGCAGTGCTCGATGGAGGTAATCGTGAGCTGTGAGGTCGGATCAAAGACGACGAGACGATCGATTTCGTCATCGAAGAAATCCACGCGGATCGGGTTGTCCTGATCTGGCGGGAAAATATCCACGATCGATCCGCGTACCGCAAACTCACCAGGACTCGACACCTGCGACTCTCGCAGATAGCCACCACGGACGAGAAAGTCGATCAGCGTCTCCTGGGACTGTTTCGTGCCAACCCGGAGCATCACGTACGCAAGACCAAGGGCACTCGGGGCGAGACGCTGCAGAGCGGCACGTACCGATGCCGTCACTACCACCGGCCACTGCGACTCCTCCTGCAACGCCACCAAGGCGCGCAACCGACGTCCGGTCGTACGCATCGATGGTGCGACTCGCTCATAGGGCACGGTGTCCCACGCTGGCAACCAATAACTCTGGTAGCCATCCCCCAACGTCGCAAGGTCGTAGGCGACCGACTCAGCTTCGGCCTCACCTGCCACGACCACCAGCATCCTCCCTCCGGATGCACGTTGGCCCATGATCGCCGCCGATGCAGCGGGTGCAGCACCGAGCAACTCGGGATCGAGCTTCTCTCCGAGACCCTCCATCAATTTTGTGAGCACTGGAGCTCTCATCAGCGGGCCCGCTGGTTGTGTTGGGTCATCGCTCGCTCTGGACCGAGCTCGATCACGTCGCGCACCGCGTCGACACCTCGTTGCACCGCGAGATCGAGTTCGACTCGCTCCTCGGGCTTTGGACGAGCGAGCACAAAGTCCACCACAGCCGACTGATCGATGGGTCGACCGATGCCAATCCGCACGCGAACGAAGTTTTGTGTGGCGATGAGATGGGCGATCGACTTCAGTCCGTTATGGCCGGCGAGACCGCCACCTAACTTGATGCGAACCACCCCTGGTTCGAGGTCGAGTTCATCGTGGATCACAATCAGGCCCTCTGGGTACTCGACTGGACTGTAGCGAACAAACTCAGCGACAGCGAGACCAGAGTGATTCATAAAGGTCTGGGGAAGCAGCACATGCACGGTGTGCTCCCCAAGGCGTGCGGTTCCGGTTAACCCCTGGTGGCGACGGGACAACAGGATACCGAGGTCACTGGCCAACGCATCAGCGACGGCAAAACCCATGTTGTGACGGGTGCCACGATAACGAGAGCCCGGATTACCGAGGCCGACGACCAAAACTTGCTTACTCACCTCCCGTAGGATGGGTGACTAAAGCTTGTCGGCTAGGCGAGCAACGATAGCCTCAGGGTCGCCGACCAGCACCACCCCTTTGGGGAGTGGAATCTGTCCAGCGGTGAAGGTCTCAGCCTCATCGAGCATCTCCAAAGAGATCTCGAGAAAGTCAGGAATATCCTTGACATGTCCCCGAACCCGAAGGCTCGGCTCTTCCATCTCAAGCTCTTCACTCACCGAGCGAAGCTCGATCGTCGCCTCCATCTCCTCGCGAACATTGATAGCAAGAAAGTCCAGATGGCTGAGGCTACGACGAACCGGGTGCCGCTGCAGCTCCTGTAGCTGCACCGTGGTGACCTTACCGGCCACCTCAAGCTCCATCAAGGCACCGACATTCACCCGATGGCCAAGGGCGGTCTCGAAATCATGGGCATCCACAAAAAGATTCCGCGTCTTTGTGGTACCGCCATAGACCACAGCTGGCACCTTCCCAGCCGCGCGTAGACGACGACTCTCCGCACTTCCTGGTTCTCTACCTTCATAGGCAATAACCTTTGCCACGCAAACCTCACTTTTTGGGAAACAACATACAGAGCATAGCGGGTCCAGCTAGCCAACTCTCAGGAGAGGTTATCTCCATGGAAAAGCTCGGAGACCGATCCATCCTCAAAAACGGCGGCAATTGCGTCGGCGATCACCTTCGCGATAGAGACAACTTCGATCTTATCGACCAGACGATCACCACTCAATGGCAGCGTGTTGGTGACGATCACCCGAGAGATGCTCGAATCGGTCAACCTTTTAATCGCAGGGCCCGAGAGGATGGGATGGGTCGCCATCACCCAGACGTCACTCGCACCCCGGCTGAGCAACAGATCAGCAGCGGCCGTCACCGTCCCCGCGGTGTCGATCATGTCGTCAACAATGACACAACACTTGTCCGCGACATCACCAACGACGTTGAGGGCATTGACCACGTTTGCCATACCCTTTGGTCGACTCTTATGCACAACCGCAAGACCTGCCTGTAGCTTCTGGGCGTAGCGTTCGGCAACCTTAACCCGTCCAGCGTCCGGTGCGACGATCACGAGGTCGCCAACGTCCTGGGCCCGCAGGTAATCGGTCAGCACCTGGGTGGCGGTGAGGTGATCGACCGGCCCGTCAAAAAATCCCTGGATCTGCCCTGAGTGCAGATCGACGGAGATGATGCGATCCGCACCCGCAGCCTTGAAGAGGTCGGCCACCAACTTCGCGGTGATCGGTTCGCGACCAGAGGCCTTCCGGTCCTGACGTGAGTACCCATAGTAGGGACAGACCGCTGTGATGCGTTTTGCCGAGGCACGCTTGGCCGCGTCGACCATGATGAGCTGCTCAAAGATCGAGTCATTCACCGGGCCCGCATGCGTCTGGAGCAAGAAGATGTCCTTCCCTCGCACCGACTGATCGAACCGAGAGTAGATCTCACCGTCGGAGAACTCGCGCAACGTCAGCTCGCCTAGTTTCACCTGCAAATGGTCAGCAACTTCGCGAGCCAGCTCAGGATGAGCTCGACCCGAGAAGAGTTCGAGCCGCTTCCTTGGGACCAACTCCATGTAAAGCTCCTTCCCTAGTTGCACCGACAATCGCGCAATCCCAACCCATAGTACTCGCTCCACGATGCAGCCAGCCGGTCGCCTGGCCCGGCGAGGTTCCCGGACGTGCTCCTCACGCACTCGCATCGACCGCACACCGCCGCAACCGTCCCAACGTGAGCACACCGATGTCTGATATCGACCCATCGGCCGCGCAGCTGATCTCTCCGCTGACGTTACTTCAAAAGAGAGAAGGGCTCTACCACCGCGTAATCTGCTACCGTGGCCCCCTCCCGGATCGACACATAGGGACCAGCCTGCACCGACGCACCGATGACCGCCCCAGCGGCATCAACCCTAACCAACCTACTCCCGTCACCGACCTCGGTGTCGAGGAGACTCGATTCGGGACCGATCTCCGCCGAGTGGCCGATTCTCGTGCGGCCAAGCAACAGCGTGTTGGGCCAGATCGTACTCCCCCGACCGATCTTGACCTCGGCGTCGATCGTGATGGTCTCCGGTCGTACCATCATCACACCCGCTTTGAGGTGTCGAGCAAGGATTCGCTCTCGCATGATCTCCTCTGCCTCAACGAGCTGTGGTAAGTCGTTCACCCCTTGGGTCTCATGTGCATCAGCCACCGGCATGACTCCCACCTGATAGCCAGCCTGGGCGAGCAGGCCGATCGTGTCCGTAAGGTAGTACTCTCGCTGTGAGTTCGACGGGGCAAGGCGTCGAATGGCAACCGGCAGCACGGCTAAGTCAAAAAGGTAAATCCCCGTGTTCACCTCACGGATTTCGACCTCGTCACCGACAAGGTCGCGGTCCTCCACAATCCCACTAACCGCGCCTTTCGCTGTACGGACGATACGTCCATACCCAGCTGGGTCAGGCACCTCCATGGTGAGAATCGTCACCGCATTACCAGCCTGGGCATGGGTTTTGGCGAGCTCACGCAGCGTGGCCGAACGCACGAGCGGAGTGTCCGAAGGGAGTATCACTACCTCAGAACCCGATCCTCCCACCCCGGGCAGCAGATCCGGCAATCTCGAGAGGCCCGCTGACACGGCATCGCCGGTGCCACGCTGCTCGGGCTGACGCACCGTGACGATCTCCGCGGCACTGGGTGTGGATCCGCGCAACTCTCGTTCCACAAGGTCGGCCTGGTGACCGACCACCACGACGACACGTTCGAGACCATCAACACCAAGCACCGCTCGCATCACATGTCCCAACATGGAGACTCCACAGAGCTTCATAAGCGGCTTTGGCCTCTCGGATGCCATTCGCGTTCCTTTGCCAGCGGCAAGGACCATCGCATAACGAAGCGACACTATACCCTCCTCTCCCTTCCAAGATTACTTGCTCATGCGTTGAAAGACGTAAGTGGTCACACTAAAGGGCTGACTAAGCGTCGCGACGATGGAGCCAGTCACCGTAGGGTTCGCCACCGGTCGCAGGCTGGCCGTGAAGGAGGTCTCCACGCTGTATTTGGGTACCATCCGTGGGGATCCGTTCGGAAACTCAAGAATGAAGGGGATCGGGGGCGATCCCTCCGGCGAACGATTGATGGCGACCACCACCTCCAGATCACCCTCGCGCGCGGCCAACGCCTTGATACGAGAATCGGAGGTCGCCACCTGGTACAGTTGGGCCCCCGGGCGGAGATAACGCGAGAAGTTCGCCAACACCCAGTAGCGTTTGGTCAAATAGAGGTGGTAATCGCCAATGGCACCTCCATTGAGGTCGAAGTAGATCAGACCATCGTTGCGACCCAGGGCGTTGATATCGCCAAAGCAGGTCGGGTCCGATGCGGGATCGCACCCGAGATCTGGAGAGAGTGCCAACCACCAATCAAAGGCTGAAGCTCCCGCCACCATCAGGTCGTTATAGATGGTGTCGGCGAGCCAGATGCCTGAGATCATCGTGGGATCGTACTGATAGGCAAACCCATTGGGAGTATGGCAGCAGATCTCACTCGCCCAAACCTGGTGATGAAGATGGTGAGCCAACAGGTACACCTCATGAAGGGTCGTGGCATCAGGGTAGTCGTACCCATGAAAAGTCAGCGCAGCGACCGCCTTGGAGGCCCCAGGATAACTGAGCCACTTCGACGTGTTGGCAAGGAAGCCGTTCGCGACAAAAGCGGACTCGTCGGCGATCACGTGACACCACGGAGCGAAACGTCGCAGGTCAGCAGCGAGCGCCACCACCAGTGGGCCACGCTCATCAATCGGAACCGCCATCCCCTCTTGGTGGCAGGACGCCTGAGAACCAACTGGCTCATTCATGGGTGAGACATAGGAGAGTTTGATGCCGAAATGAGAACGGATCCCTTGGACGGTCTCGGCCAGCTCGAGCGCATAGGCGGGTATCGCTGATGCCATGAGGGTTCCCCCGCAACTCTGATGGTTGGAGGTAAAGGCAGGTGGTGCGGCATTGACGAAACCAACCAGGTCGTGAACCCCTGCGTTGGCGGCTTGGCGCAGGAAATAGACTGCCTGGCTGTCGGTGCCGAAGTTGAAGGTCCCATTGGGTTGGTACCAGGTAGGCGGTGCCTTCCACCAGGTGGTGACGCCAACCCCACCCCCACCGATATTGAAGCGAAACTGCGAGAGCGCCAAGCCATGCGCACCATAGAGCAGCTGGCCGATGCGCCGTCGATCACGGGGTCCCAGCGCATAGGCAGGATCGGACCACCACGCACCCGAGGCGCCGATGCCGACCAGCCGGTGCGAGGGGCTCGAGGCGACAGCACCCACCACAGTAGCCTGACGCGGTTGATCTAATGAGACCGCCGTCACGGGCGCCAGCGTAACGCCAGCATCGAGTACGAGGACTACAGCTACGACGAGGGAGGCGAGGAAAGCCCCCGCCAACCCCAACCTTCGTCCTAGCGAGCGTCCCTCAGTTGATCGACGTGTGGGCACAGTTGACCATGGCTCGCCAGTTCAAGGACGATCGGCACGCACGTGATCGCGCATCGCGCAACGACCGTGCGTCACCGCGCACGGCTCCACACGGATGGTGCACGACGCCCCTCCGTGCAAAGATGGACTGACCCAGCTCACCAAGGGCCCGCGTACCGGTGCATGCGTGTTGATCCATCACGATCACAACCTACCCGCGGCCAGACAGTGCCAAGGGGCCCCCGCAGGAGACTCTCACGAACCTCTCAGGTCTTGGTGTCACCAGGGAGGCACGCGATCCTTCATGCGAGTTCCCCAGCGAGGCCAAGGTTCGAGAGCAGGAACCTGGTGCGGCTCTTGGCCACCCGGCTAAGACTTGCCACGTCGGCCGGAGCGTGCCGGCTCGCCGGCAATACCACGAGTTCGATATCCTTCGAAAGCTCGTTGGCACGCCCGAGCAGTGAGGCGGTGTGACCAAAATGGACATTCTCGTCCATCATGCCGTGGATAATCATGAGTTTTCCGCGGAGTCCCTCCAGTTCATCAAGGACCGATGAGCGCTCATAGCCCGTCGCATTCTCGATTGGGTCCCCAAGATAGCGCTCGGTGTAGGCGGTGTCATACCAGCGAAAATCCACCACCGGTGCGCCCGCAACACCGACGCCAAACACCTCTGGCGCTCGCGTCAGCGCGAGCAGAGTCATGTAGCCTCCATAGCTCCAGCCATAGATTCCTACCCGTTCAGGGTCAAGCCGGTAACGGCGTTGGCAGTACTCCACGCCCCGCAGTTGATCCTCCAGTTCGATCTGGCCAAAGCGACCGCGCAGGTGCGCCTCAAAGTCCAGGCCCCGGCCATAGCTTCCACGATTGTCGAGTTTGACCACCACCGCACCCTGTTGAGCAAGGTACTGTGCCTGAAGATCCATGGTCAGGCCAAAGTGATCCACCACCAGCTGAGCGTGTGGTCCGCCGTACACGGACACGATCAGTGGTGCTCCCTCACGCCGCTGTGGAGGAGGAAGATACACCGCCCCATACAAGGTCTCACCGGTCGCCGATGTGAGTTCGATCATCTCTGGTTCCACCAGCGCAAAAGGTACCGAAGTCGACCGAATCGATACCTCCTCGCCAGGGGTATCAAGCATCGCGACCGGAGAGCGGTCGCGAGAGGAAGCGTTCACATAGGTGCTACGACCATCGGGTGCTAGGACTCCTGTCGCGGCCCCATACCCAACGGCTACTCGCTCGAAATGCTGCGACACGAGGTCAACCCGATAGATCCACTCTTGGGTTGGTGTAGCTCCGGTGGCGACCACCAGTGCCGTGGTGCCCTCAACGCCGAGGAGCTCGCGAATGACGACCGCTCCGATCTGTGTGCGAGTACCATCTGGCTGGAGGCGAATGAGATGGCGTTGACCCTCCTTGGCCTCCGACGTCGTCACAAGATCACCACCGGCCGCGAACTCTCGTTCTGGGAGATTGATCCACGGGTCACCGTGCTCGACGTCGAGCTCGGCGAGCGATCCATCGCTTGGCCGGTACACCCAACGGGTGAGGCGGTCCTGGGCTCGATTGATGGAAGCGATCACCACTCGATCCCGGTCGAGCCACACCACATTGGCTAGATAGCTCTGGTCATCAAAACTCTTGATCACCGTTCTGTTACGCGTCTCGAGATCGAAGAGACAGAGCACGACGGAGGCATTGGTCGCTCCTACCATCGGATAACGGAAGCGCTCCACCATATTCGGGTGGACATCGGTGCGCACGATCAGGTGCTCCGCCACCTTGGACTCGTCGATCTCCGTGTAGACCAGCATGCGCCCCTGCGGATCGAGCCAGAGCCCGTTCATCCGGCCAAGCTCCTCCTGAGCCACGTACTCGGCCAAGCCAACCGACATGCCATCCCCCGCTGCCACCACGAGACGCTCCCGCCGGCCGTCCCCAAAAACTACGACGAGTTCGGTTCCCGTCGTCGCAACGAAACAGTCGTCACCACATCGTTGGAGATGTTGGAGACCGGTGAAGTCGTATCCGCTGATCGCAGCACCATCGGGTAAGCCAACAAGCTGGAACGTACCACCGATGTTGACCAGCGCACGTTCATCGTCAAGGATCTGAAAGCCGCCGACGCCACCAAGGGTCTGTCGTAATCGTTGTTTACGCAACTCCTCTTCGAGCGTCTCAGCCTCGTGAGCCTCCCCCCCACCTGGGGCGGCAACGACGAGGTGTTCTTTCTTGTTGGCGATGTCAAAACGAAAAAGACCAAGACGATCACCGGTGTGCGGCGCAAGGTAATACAGATCGGTTCCGCGAGGGGTAAAGGCGACCTGACTCGGCAGCGTCATGCCGGGAATGGGTCGCAGGGCGAGGTCGGAGAGTCTCAATGGTGATGACGATTGCATAGACCAACCCTAGCGTGCACCTGAATGAGGGGCTCAACTCGTTACGAGTTGGGCCCCTCACCGGCCATCTCTACGCAAAGCGCGTGCCGCCAATCAGAGCTTGGTGTAGTCCGATGTCGGTCGCGCCAACGTAGTGGGCTCGAAGGCGTTCGGCACCGGATAGGTGCCCAAGATAAAGTTGAGAATCGCTGAGTGCTGCATCTCGACTGGCTCGATGCTCGCTGCGGTCCGAATCGCGATGGGTTGGGCGAGGACTCCGATCGCCGAGAGATAGGTCTCCCCGGCGATATTCTCAATCTCTAGCGCCAGCTTTGCGAGATCAACGGTATTCGTTACCGAGGCAAAGTCCTTGTTCACCACTGGCGTGAGTACCGGATCCGTTGCCGTCACCGCCGACTTGCCAGCGGAACGCAGAATCGCATTCCATGCAGCTCCATGTTCCTTGTGCTGGGCGCGCGCCGTCTCGGCGAAGACCACCACCGCAGGAGGTACTGCACCTAACTTGCCCGCCTTGGCGGCGTTGATACCTGCCGTATAGGCATAGACCCCAAGGTTCTCGAGGCTCGCCGCTAAGGCAGCCACATGAAGATCGGTCAGCGTGGAGGCAGATAGCTCAGGAGCGCTGGAAGAGGAGGAGACCTTCGTCGCCGAGGAACTCGAACCACAGGCCGCAAGCAGCGCACCTGCGCCGACGGTAGCACCCACTCCGAGGAGAAAGGTACGTCGATTGAGACGAGAACGAGCCTCGACCTGTGATCGCTCTTGGGCGACCTCCTCGGCCCAATCCTTGGCACCCTCCTGGAGCGCTGGCAGGCTCACGTCGTGGTGAATCTCGTCAAGTTCAACGATCTTTGCATTGAGTTCAGCCTCACTGATCTCCATGGTGGCTCCCTTTCTGTTCCTTTGATTCTCTCGATTGCGGTGTATCACTTGACAGCTCCTTCCATGAGAGGACGAGCGTTAACGGTTGGGTAAAAGGCGTCGGGGAAGCCGATGGAGCCGGCAGCAGCGGGTAGTGCAGCCGCGTTGGGTGGCAACGCAATCAGCTGTGGAGCATTGCCCTTCAGCAACGCCTGCACAGCGAGCAGGATCGCGGCATGTTGTGCCTCAACACCCATCACCGACGCCGTCAAGGTGCGCGCACTCGACGAGGTGATCACCCCTGTCGCCTTCACATAGGTCTCTGCTGCAGCTTGCTCGAGCTCCAGCGCCAAGGCAACCACACCCTCAGGACCAGTGATTTTGGCCACCGCCGCCTTCACGACGGGAACGAGCGCGGGATCCGCACTGTTTTGCGGGGTTCCGCCAAGCGACTTGACGGCGGCGTTGAAGGCGCTCAGATGCTGCATGTGCTGGGCCATAGTGGTCTCGGCAAAGGCCTTGATCACGCCGTTGGCACTACTTCCACCGATATAGGGGAGCGTGAGTGCGGTCTTGTAGGTGTTGATGGCCAAGACCTCGATCGAGGCGTTGCTCTGGAGAATCTGGACATCAGTCGGGGTCGAGGCAAACGCTGGTGTCGACTCAAGGCTAAAGAGCGCCGCCCCAAAGCCTGCCGCCGCAAGAGCCCCTGCACCGAAGAGTCCAGTGCGCAACATACTTCGGCGTTCCTCGGCAACAGCCTCAGCCTCATAGGGATCGAGTTCCCCACGGCTGCGTAACTCCTGTCCGAGTTCGACGGTCTCTGCGAGACCCTGGTGAGCCTGTGCCATGGAATCCGACTGCAGATCAGATGATTGTTCGATAAGTTCATTCAATGGACGTGGATCAAAGGCTTCTTTGGTCACTATTTTCTCCTTTTGTGAGACGATTTCTAGAACGAATAGCGTTACAATTGCTGCGTATCTAAGGCACCTCCCTACTTCACAACAACAAGAGTTCCGGTCATAAACTGATGAATAAGACATAGAAATGGATACGTACCTGGCTTGTTATGGATAATGAAATGCACGGTGTGCCCCGGTGGGATCACCCCAGTATTGAAGCTACGATTGTCGGCAGTAAAGGTGTGCCCAACCGAATCCTCATTGTGGATGATGATCTCCTCACCTTGGTGGACGACCACTTCATCGGGGATAAATTGGAAATTACTGATCACAATGGTGGCCGACTTCCCCGATGCAGATGGACCAGGATGCAGATTCGATGCACCGACACTTGCAGCACTCGAACCGCAAGCCGCAAGGACTAACCCTCCCAAGAGTAGGACGATTGCACCGAAGATCATTACTCGAAGTTGTCTCATGTTAGAACTTCGAGACCACCACAATATCTGGATTGTAAAGAGGACGAATTAATTGCCCTACTGAGGTGATCTCAGCGAACGGCCCTCGGCGCGCGATGGGTCATCTGAGCATGGTGCAAGCGATGGTCCGCAAGAAGCCAGGCTCCATCAAGAGCCAGCGATGATGGCCAGGATCGCGACGAGGGCACTCATCCAGGCGACCTGGCGAGAGAGCCGACTCGCCCCACGCAGCGCCCGAACATCAGGTGGGGACCCCCCGAGGAACCGAGGTGTGCTGACCGCTCGGCCTCGATAGTGATTCACCCCTCCCAGATCGACACCGAGTGTGCCGGCGAAGGCCGCCTCAATCAGCCCCGCGTTCAGCGAGGGGTGTTGGGGAGCCAGTGTGATCAGGCGGCTGATGCGCCGACGTTGTTCACCATGAGCGCCAAGCCAGCTGACGATGACACCAAGAATCGCTGCAGGCGTCACCGCTAGGTCATCAACTTTTGCCGAGAAGTAGCCAAAGTTCTGGTAACGACGGTTCTGATGACCCACCATCGCATCGAGTGTGTTACTACTGCGAAAAGCCAGGGCACCGCTTAGGCCACCAACCGCGTACCACCACAGTGGACCTAGGACCGCATCCGTGGTGTTCTCAGCGAGCGACTCGATCGCTGCCCGAGCGATCTCCTCTACGCCAAGCCCAGCGGTGTCGCGACCAACAAGGTTTCCTAATCGTAGTCGTGCGCCGGACAGATCCCCCGCCTCGAGCAGCGCCGCAAGCGCCTCAGCCTCACGGACCAGCGATCGTCCCCCAAGGGTCAGCCACAGCCCAAGCGCCTCGACGATGCGTCCTCCTGACCAAAGGAGCGGAGGTAACACCAATGAAGGGACGAGCGCCAAGCTCCACAACGCCGCTCCGCTAGCCCTCGAGTCCGCATAGACGTGTCCCTCGAGCCTATCGACACCGATCCCAAACCAGCGGACCGGGTGCCACCGATTCGCAGGGTCACCGAGGAGTTCGTCGAGCACCATCGCGCCGAGAACGACGAGCGCCGAGGGTCGTCGGTAGCGAGATCTAGCCATGCACCCGTATCACCGCCGCCGCGAGGAGCATGCCCGATTCAGCGACCAGACCCACCGCACCGACCACATCACCGGTGATCCCCCCAAGGCGCCGAACGGCAAAGGCAAGAACACCAAACCCGCACCCCACACCGAACACGATCGCAACCACCACCAGGGTCGTGGCGAGTAACGCCATGACAACGATGGCGATGAGCGCCTCAGCGATGAGCGCCCAGATGATCGAGCGCCGCCGCTGGCTCGCAAAGACCTGCGCCATGGAACTCTCCTTAGCGAGTGGAAACCACATCATGGCGAGCGCCATCAACGCACGACTGAGCACAAAAAACCCGATCACAAAGGCAGGAAAGGTCATCGATGACCAGGCGGCGACCCGCACCAGGACCACTACCATGAGCGCCACCACGGCAAAAGCACCTACCGTCGGCTCATCCATGATGGCGAGGCGCCGTTCCCTCGTTACAAAGCCGGCAAGGCCATCGGCGGTATCGGCTACGGCATCGTAGTGTAGCCCTCTCGTCAGCGCCGCATCGACGATGAGCGCCACCACCGCGCCGACCAGCGTTGAACCGGATCGATCGCCAAGCCAGAACCCCACAAAGGCCACACTACCGACGATCAACCCCGTCAGCGGGATCACCACAAGACTGGCTGCGTTGAGCGAGCCTCCGAGAGGCAACAGGGTCATGAAGGCGATAGCCCCCCGTGCTCCTTGGAGCACACGACCCATCACAATCGACCTACAGCGAGGGAACTACTCATGCCCACGGTACCCATCGAGCGCAAGCGGAATCCCTGCCACGACCAGAAAGACACGTGCTGCCTCGCGCGCAAGTGCTTGATTCATCGACCCTAGCGCATCGACAAAGCAACGGCCAGCGGCGGTCATGGGATGGACGGCCAACCCTACCTCCTCGGAGACGATCACCAGCGGCATGCGTCGCACTCGCAGGGTGGCCACGAGTTGCTGCGTCAATATCGCGAGTTCCTGCGCGTCACAGACGTCCAAACGCGATAACCAGGTGCCGATAGAATCGAGCAGCACTGGATGATCATCAAAGGCCAGCAGACGCACTAGATCACGGGGTTCCTCGAGCTCAAGCACGGAGAATCGGGGTCCTCGGCGCCGTTGATGAATCGCGACACGCTCGCTGAACTCTGCATCTGAAGATGCCGCTAGGGTGGCGATGTAGTGCACCGCCGGCTTATCATCGAGGAGCGACTCGGCAAAGGCTGATTTACCGGAGCGCGTACCGCCAAGCACCAAGGTCGTTGGGCTCATCATTGCCTCCTTTGGACGGGGACGATAATGGTTGCAAAGTACCCCACGACGTCTGGAGCTTCACTAAGCGCGAGAACCTGTACGCGCTCAGTTCCCAACTCCATCCCTACCATAGTTCCCTCCAGCCGGCCAGCTCGGATGATCATGGCCCGGATAGCCGCGAAGTTGGCGGACAGCTTGTAGAGGACAAGCACAGACTCCCGGTCCTCAAGCAAGCGTGCAACATGATCGAGTCCCCCAGTCGCTGGCACCAAATGGAGACGTTCGTCGTTGTCAACCAGGTTGGTCGTCGTCAGACTCGCCAACTGGCCAAAGGCGGGGATCCCCGGGATCACTTCCACTACGATTGGCACCTGCTCATGGTGAAGCGACGCCACAAAGAGCGAGAACGTCGAGTAGATGAGTGGATCACCAAGCGTAACAAAGGCAACCGTCGTATTCATGAGCCTTGGGCGCAGATCACGGATCAATGTGCGCGTGACATCCTCCCGCTGTGCGATGCCGGTGGTGCCACCCGTCATCGGCATCGGCACCGAGACCACCTCTCGATCGGGCAACAGATCACGGACGATCCTTTCCGCACGGCCGATCGTTCGGGGCTGGCTCGAAGGAGCGAGAATGAGTTGGGCACTGGTGATGGCCTGCAGCGCCGCGAGCGTCACCAATCCAGGGTCACCCGGTCCGAGCCCCACCCCATAGATCTTCGTCATTCGTCCTGCGTCCACCACCGCAGTTTAGAACCTGCCCGAGACTTCACGGAGATGCAGTGTCGCTGACGTGCGAACCCAATCCGTTGCATCCCCACTCCGTCCATCCCTCCAGTCGGCAAGTGCGCGGGTGAGCAGAGCAAAATTCGGTGTTCCAAGCCCCGTCGCCAGGCTGAAGCGGCCACCCGCCAGGAATCGACCTGGGTGGAGATGCCGAAAATCGTTACCTCCCCGGCGCACCGGGAGGAAGACCCGACCATGATTGGAAAGGCGATAGAGCCAAGGGTTGATGAGTCCGAGTCTTGCGGAGGCATGGGCCTCGACCTCGGCGAGACCAGCTGCGAAGACGGATGCCGCCAGGCTCGTACCCCCCAACAAGGTCCATCCGCCTCTCGGTACATCGATCTCTCCACCAACCGCTATCATCGCGACATCGGGAACAAGCCGGCAACCCGCCCTGAGATGACAGAGTTGGTGGACTCCTCTTACACCAGCGTAGACACCGTGCTGGTAGGGCGGCTCGACAAAGACCCGAGAGAGCCCCCCACCGCTCGCGCCAGCGTAAGTCTGATCATTCCACACCCAAGGTCGAGCGGCGGGGCCTAGTGGGGTGGCAAACTGCTCGCCACCGACCGCAGTCACCATCGGCTGCGAGGCAGGATCGTCGACCGAGAGCCCATCTCCACCCCTCGTGGCGAGACAATCCGATGACCCATCATCACCACTCGCCGCCACTACCGTCTGTCCCTGCAGTGTGGCCTGTGCAAAGGCCAGCTCTTCGATCGTGAGCTGTTGGGGTGGGGTATCGCTCTCGCAGGATCCCCACGTGGTCAGAAGAATGCTGGCGCGGTCCTGACTCACCATGCGCAGGTACAACGCATCAGCATCACCAGCACTCGCGGTATAGACCAGCAGATGTGCCCCAGGAGCGTAGGCGATCAACGTCTCGATGTCAAGTGCCATCTCCTCAAGGTGCGCATAGCTGGTGTTGTCGGAGCCGCCATCGACTGCAACGGTCGCTAGATGTACTGGTTCTCCCAGACAGCGGGCGAAGCGAGCGATACTCTGATCCAACGAGGGTGTCACGCTCCCAAACTCGGCGATCCCGACGGTGACCGGGTGCGGTAGTCGTGCCCGCGACAGGTGATAATACTTCGCAACTACCGCTGGCGAAAAGCCACCGCTCGGCGTGTTCTTTTGACTGAGTCCAGAACAGGTGAGCGATCTGTTCGCTCGCACACCTTTGGGGGTCACCGGGAAGTAACCATTGGCAAAGAGGCCAGTGACCCCATCGACAAGGTCATCGATCGCTTCGGGCAGCTTGGGGTAGGCGTCGGCGACAACGACACTCCTACCCCCCGAAAGATGTACTTGGTCAAAGGCGACCCCGAGGGCAGCTGATGCATCGGCTACCGTACCCGCGACGGGCATCACCAAACCACCAGCCCAAGGAGCTCCCGTCACCAAGCCGTAGTCCTGGAAGTAGTCACTGACAAGGTCTTGCTTGGCCGGTGTCGGAGCATAGCGCTGACCAAATTGCGCAGGGGTAAGGTAGCTTCCTGGTGGCTGCTGCGAGCGGAGCCAGGCAGCGGCGAAGAGCTGACGTTGATCCCGCGGTTTGAGTACGACGTCGAACTGTACCGTCATCGTCCCAGAAGCTCCCCGTTGGTTGATCAATTCCATCGCAGGATGTGCATGGGGAAGGAGGATGAAGCCGATGCCGAGCAAGGAGGCAAGAAAGAACCGCACGCAAGCCGTGACCGGCCCGCCCTTGGCCTGTTTCCTCTGCATCATCATCTAACTCGATGCCTTCCTTTAAGCCTCTGGGGCACAGCTGCGTCGGTACCCGGCCATACACTACAGAGCAAGGAGGTTAGTATGGTCTACCTAGCGGTGCTCCTGGCGGTTGTGGTCGGATTGCTTCTTGGCTACCTCATTGGTCGCCGAGGGCAGGGTGAGAGTTCCACCCTAATGAATGAGTGCCGAGATCTACGCGAGCAGATGTCGGTGAATTCCACCGAGCTTGGTGAAGCACAACAGACGATCGCACGGCTCGAAGAACGACTCAGCGCCACGGCCCTCGCGAAAGAAGAGCTTGACCGATCTATCGAGTACGCCCACAGCCTGCTGGCAGCGAGGGTCTCAACGACCATGCAGGGCTACACCGAAGAGCTTGCGACGCGAGCAGAGAAGACCTTCTCCGCCACGGCAAAGACCTCTTTTGAGCACCTTGTTCAGCCGGTCGATGAGGAACTCAAGCGTCTCAATACCGAGCTGCGCGATCTCCAGGACAATCGGCGGGAACAGTTCGGGGCGCTTGGCAAGTCACTCGAGGATCTCATGACGATCCATCTCCCACAGCTCAGGGCGCAGACCGACAGTTTGGTCAAGGCGCTACGCCAGCCGACGGTGCGCGGAGGATGGGGTGAGGTGCAACTTCGTCGGGTCATCGAACTCGCCGGCATGACTCGATACTGTGACTTCGAAGAACAACCAACCCTCAGCGATGACACCGGACGCAGTCGTCCCGATGTGGTCATCCACCTACCAGGGAACCGGTCCATCGCGGTCGATGCGAAAGCACCCCTTGATGCGTTTCTCCGGATGACAGAGGCCGAAACCGACGAAGAACGTCTCACGTTACGTGCGGCACATGCCCATCAACTCCAGGTGATGGTGCACGATCTTGCCTCCCGTCGCTACGGGGAGCGACTACATAACAGCCTTGACTTCGTCGTCCTCTTCCTCCCGGGTGAGGCCTTCCTCAGTGAAGCACTTGCCGCACAACCGTCCCTACTTGAGGAGGCTTTTACGCAATCGGTGATCATCGCATCACCGACCACCCTGCTGCCACTGCTGAAGGCCGTTGCTTTTGGCTGGCGATCGGAGGCACTCGAAGAAAATGCGGCACAGATCGCTGCGATCGGTCGCGATCTCTACCAACGCTTAGGCACCTTCCGAGATCACCTTGCCAGAATGGGTGGGGGGCTCGCCTCGGCCGTGAAGGCCTACAATGACGGCGTCGGCTCCCTCGATCGTCGGGTTCTACCCTCAGCGAGACGCTTTCTCGACCATGGGGTCGAGGGGAGAGAGGGTGAGCTCGAAGAGCTCGATACTGTTAGCGATTCTCTGCGCCTCGTCGACCCAGCCGTCATCCCTGTAGAGCATCCCAAGTCCTAGGGAGTTCCTTATTACCAGGGCACCTAACTCGTGCTCACCGACGTCACAACCCTTCCTTTTCACTTTGAGATGTTCCTGCGACACCGCTAAAGTAGGTCTATGACTGACGAATTTTGGTTGACATATCTGCGTGCACACTCGCGTCGGGCGACGCGAATGCTCCACTATTTTGGTTCGGCACTAGCGATCGTCGTCCTCGCGCGGGCGCGGCGGCCACGCGAACTCTTCGCCGTGCCCATCGCCGGTTATGTCCCTGCCTGGTTTGCCCATTTCTTCATCGAACACAATAGACCAGAGACGTTTGCGCACCCTTTTGCATCACTGCTGGCGGACTACCGGATGCTCGCTCTCGCGATGGCCGGACGCCTCGGTCCTCACCTTGCGCGAGCTCGCAATGAGCTCACCCCCGACGAGTGAGCGCGACAAACGCGCCATCCATGGGAGGTGGCCTCCTCAACAGGGATCTCCTGGTCTCTGTCCTTGCAACCAGCATGGCGTCGATCCCCGCATTCCTCGTCGGTGCTCTCGCGGTCGAGATCCGTCAGTCTTTTTCGGTGACCACCGCCGAGCTCGGCCTCGCCGTCACGAGTTATTATCTCGGCGCAGCCCTCTGGGCGGTACCCTCTGGTCGAGTAGCCGAACGTATGGGAGGGGTGCGGGTCCTGAAGCTCACCCCTGTCATTGGAGGCATCCTCCTCGCTGCGATCGCACTCTTGTCCTCCTCCTGGTGGCTACTCGCCCTCCTCCTTTTCCCCTGCGGGATGGTCAGCGCCGCCACCGCCACCGCCTCGAACCTCTTCTTGGCAAGGCGAGGTAAACCCGGCAAGCAGGGTGCCACCTTTGGTATCAAGCAAGCAGCGGTTCCCTTTGCCTCCTTACTCGGCGGTCTCGCTGTTCCGGCACTTGCGCTTACCGTGGGTTGGCGCTGGGCCTTTGGACTCGCCGCCATTCTCTCCATCACCACGGCGATCTTGGTGCCACGGCCCTCGCAGCCACGATCCAACGTTGCGAGGCATGGCACAAGAGCACTGCCAGCGATCGATAAACTGCCGATCACCTTGCTTGCCATTGGTATCGGACTTGGGGTTTTCAGCGCATCCGGCATGGCTGCCTTTCTGGTCTCTGGTACTGTCCATGCGGGTATCTCCAAAAGTGCCGCCGGCTTCATCGCCGCACTCGCCGGAGCCACGACCGTAGTGGTGCGCATCACCAGTGGCTTGCTCGCTGATCGTCGCGACTCCTCCCATTTCTCGGTCATCGCCATCATGATGCTCATCGGTGCCGTTGGTTATGCAAGCCTCGCGCTTGGACAACACCTAGGGCTGGCCGTGCTCCTCGTACCCGGTGCGGTCATTGCTCTTGGTGTCGGCTGGGGATGGAACGGACTCTTTAACTTCGCTGTGATCGACAAACATCGTGCAACCCCAGCCAGAGCGACGGGTATGACCCAGTTAGGAGGTCGACTCGGCGGAATGCTGGGTCCAACCATCATCGGTCTCGGTATCGATCACTTCAGCTACAGTGCGGGATGGTTGCTTGCAGCGACCACCTGTGGCTTAGCCGCAGTAGCTGTCGTGGCCGGAAGTCACCTACTGGAACAACGAACGGCCACGTGATAGCGAGTGGCCAAGCACCCCCTACGAGGCTAGGCCATCCAGTCGCGCCAACTGCTCCACTGTGAGCTCGATCTCCGCTGCGGCGATATTCTCCTCGACGTGGGCCACACTGGAGGTTCCAGGTATCGGTAGCATCACCGGTGATTTTGCGAGCAGCCAGGCCAATGCGACCTGTGCTGGGCTTACACCGAGCTCGCGTGCCACCTCACCGAGTGCACCGTCACCTTGCGCAAGTGCCCCTGTCTGAATCGGGAACCAGGGGATGAACGCGATACCCGATGCTTCACAGTACTGAAGAACCTCCTCAGACTGGCGATTGGCCACGTTATAGAGGTTTTGAACCGAATCAATTGTGGCGTAGGTCCGCGCCTCCTCAATCTGGGCTACCGTGACCTCCGATAGGCCAATCCTATCCACCTTGCCCTCTGCTTGAAGTTCCGCCAAGAGCCCGACCTGGTCTGCCAAGGGGACATCGGGATCAACGCGATGGAGTTGGAAAAGATCCAACCGATCAACACCAAGTCGGCGAAGACTCATCTCCGCCTCCTGTCGAAGGTAGGCTGGACGACCCACCGGCACCCAGACACCCGGTCCGGTACGTACGAGACCCGCCTTCGTTGCGATGGCCAGCGCCTCTGGGTACGGATATAGCGCCTCATGGATGAGCTCTTCACTGACATAGGGTCCATAAGAATCTGCCGTGTCGATCAGCGTCACCCCGAGTTCGACTGCTCGGCGCAGCACCTGCTTCGCCTCCGCTGGATCCCGAGGGGGTCCCCAGACTCCAGGACCTGTGATCTGCATCGCGCCGTAGCCAAGCCTTCCTACTCGCAATGTTTCACCGATCGCAAACTCTCCACCAGTAAAATCTGTCATCAACACCTCTTCGTTTGCTATCATCAGGTTCTCCGCCAAGGACAGTTCGCTGCCAATGGCCTAGAAAACTATTTGCATCTACAACCATTATCCTAGTCGTGCGTTCCCGATCCTCGGATGGGATACCTCCTTCACCTCAGCCCGGCGAAGATGTGCCCTCTCGGCAGCCCTTCCTCGTGGGCTTGATACCCTCGTTCCACACGCCCAGCCACCCAGAGAGGCAACGATCGCCCAACCAACTCCCACTGAATCCGACCAGCATCAAGGGAACCATTCTCACCGTCGGCCCCGTCGTGAAACTGGCTTGCTACCGTACTGCGCTGTGGAGGCGTGCTTGGCACCTCCGCTACCCATTTGTCGATCCGGCGGTAATCAAATATTCAAGCAAGTCCACCACGATCGACCGCCAAGAACGTTGCGGTACTATTAACCAGCGCAGTGACGTCGTTTTTCACCCAAAAACGTGAAGATCGATAGACCACAACATCTTTTTTGGGAACCTGATAACCTCTAGGCCATATCGCTGGCTATAATCGTGACGTGCATTCTCTCACTGACACAATCGAGTCAGAATTCGTCAACATCTCGTCCGACTTGCCAGACTTGCCAAAGGAGTTTGTTGCATGGTTGGCCCGCTGGGCTTGGTTGATCGTCGCAATCGTGGGGGTCCTTTACCTCTTCGACGCCCTGGGCTTCTTAACCTTGGCAAACGACTTTGGGTTTGTAGGGTTCTTTGGTGGTGTGAGTTTCACCTTTTCGCTCTACCTTGCCGCGGCGCTCACCGCTGTTTATGGCGTGTGGTACCTAGTAGCCGTTCCCGGTTTACGTGAGCACCGACGCCGTGGGTGGCAGTTGTTATTTTATGCATCCCTAATCCAGGTCGCGATGGTTATCATCGTCGTGGTATTGACCGGCTTGGGTAACATCTGGTCCCTCTTGGAGGTGCTTGTCGTCTGGTATCTCCTCTTTCAGATTAGGCCGGCCTTTGTTGCAGCCAACGAAGCTGAATAGACAAACCTCCGAGATCCGTCGCGGGAATTCCATCATAGATATCGATATCACACCTGCATCATCGCGACATGACGGCGCTACCAGGTCTGAACCGACTATGCTTGATCCTCTAGAAAACCATGGTCGGAACGTCTGCAAGTCACCGCATGGTGTGCGAATGCTTGCGACAAACATGAGAAGGCAATAGGAGGAGTCTGCGGTGGGAGGATGGATGACTACCAATATTCGAGGTATCCCATCGGGAGACGGGAACATGCAACACCGATTTCATCGGTCTAAGCATCTGGTTGCAGCTCTCAGCCTTTTGGGCATTACGTCTCTGCTACTAGGCGCCTGCGGCTCCTCCTCTGGGGTCTCGGTATCAACCCCGAACGGCACCGCAAAGGTCAGTACCAACTCAAGCGGATCGAAAGTGACATTCAAGACATCCAAGGGTAGCGAGGTGATCGGGGCCACCTCTAGCCTTCCCTCCGGTTTTCCTTCCGGAATCCCATTACCACCCCATATCAAGTTGGTTGGGAGCATCGCCACTACCGTCTCGGGGGGTCAGCATTACGAGTTAACATACTCCTTTACAGGCAGTTTCCGATCTGAGCTATCAAGCTATGCGTCCGAACTTCATGCTGCCAACTACTCCGATAAATCGAGCTACTCTTACAATGGTGGAGCTGTCCAAAATTGGTCATCAGCAAGCTGGAACATTACGATCCTTGGATCAAGTGGGAGCAGTGGGACCAAGAACTCCTTGATCGTGACGGTTACCAAACCAAGTTAGCAGACACCACCACCCTCTCCAAAGGCATAGCGAGGAACAACCCTCAGCCTTTTAGGTACGAGTTCAGCATCGCTTTCCTGGAAAGTAATCATGTAACACCCAACTACTCGCCAAGCTCAGACCCATCGAATAGCGAGCACGTAATAGAGCTGCAACCCCTGCTCAAACAACGGGGTTATTTGGCACCATGGTACCACGTGCCCGCGATTATTAAGTTGGGTTAACGACGTGCACTCCGACACCCCAGTCATAATACAGAATCGTCTCATAGACCTGATAGGGGTGACCCTCTTGAACACAATACTCAGTGAGTTGAAGTTCCCGCGAGCGATGATCTGGATCCATCCAGAGACTGAAAGCGATCGAATCGATGATCTGTTGAGCCGGGCTAACGAGCGTCGTGGTGGCTTGCTGTTCCATCAATTACACCCCTTGGCTGTCTAAAGTAGCACTCACCCCTATGGTGACGTGACCACGGATAAACTTGCCCGGCACTCCATGAACGTTGACCAAATAGGGAAGCAGCTTACTGAGCGGAAAGGGATCCTCAGGATGGACAGTACCCTCATGCCACCCACCACCTGGCGGATTAGACTCATCCCAGTAACGACTGCCGATGGCGATGAAGTGTCCCAGCACCGTCACCGCGTTCGCACCACTGAGGCCACTCACCGTTGAATGCGTCGTACCCACAAGCTCCCGGTTCAAAGGATCAGTAGTCATGGTCGTCACCGAGTCGATGTTGCCGAGAGAATCCGTGATGGTAATGTTCATGTGAACCGGCTCTGCTCCCACGACGACTCCAGCACGATCGAGCAAAGAGGCTCCTTGGCCAGTGCTTGTGCTAGCACCCTTCGCTTCTGCTGTTTTCACTCCAGAGGTCGCTTTGGGCAGAGCAGCGTGCTTAACAGATTCTGCGTGCTCGACACCAGAGGCCGCGAGCAAGAAGGGCAGCAACCCAAGCACCAGCCAAACGGAGCGAAATCGCCGACGATGGAAATCCACTATGCCTCAATCAACACACTATGTCCAGAATACACCCAGAGCAATATAACTTATCAACAAGTGTTTGTGCTTGCACCGTCGAGATTATATGCTCGAGTCTTCAGATGTTGGCACCTGATTGTCGTGACCGTTAGCAGCGATCAGCGACAAACGAGCAACGTATCCTTGATCATCCCACGATGAGAAGTATGGCGAGCACACAACCGCTCAAAATAGATGCGATCAGGCTCGACTCCCGATCACCATACCTATCCGGCTCCATCCCATTCGTCCAATCCGGTGTCCTAACTCTCGCCAGTACAGAACTCTTGCGTCACTCCCCGAGATGGACAACCTCAACCGTCAATAACGATACCAAACTCTTGAGCGAGATGAGACCGGCCAGATTGCGTCACCTTCACGACTCGGCGATCGCCACGGGTAATCCATCCAAGATCGAGAAGACGTAGGAGCAGTGCACTTCCCAGTGCGCCAGCGAGGTGTGGACGCTGTTCACTCCAGTCCAGACAGTAGCGGGTTAATGGACGCCTCGAGGGACTAACGAGTTGGACACCGAGTTCTAGCAGACGTGATCTGCCCCCATCGGTGAGGAGGTAGTCAAAAGATCGTCCCGCTCCGAGGATGGGATCCGACTCCCTGGTTCGCTTGCTCTGGCTGGCCACAAGAACTCCGTCACGAACAAGCGCCTCCAAGAGCGCCACACCCAGGCGCCCGGCGAGGTGGTCGTAGCAGGTTCGAGCCTCACGAATCGCCCTTGCGTGCGTGTCTTGGCGCAGGGATCGGATCGGGCGATAGGGGGCAAGACAGGCGAGTGCCTCAAGCGCTTGTGCGACCTCGCTACGAGAGAGACGGAAGTAACGATGACGCCCTGAGGCCTCAACGCTAATCAATCCCCCGCCGACAAGCCGAGCCAGGTGAGCCGATATCGTAGAGACGCTCACGCCAGCCTCTGCGGCTAGCGTGCTCGCGGCCAAGGCTCTCCCATCGAGCAGCGCCATGAGCACCGCTGCACGAGCGGGTTCTCCGATCAAGGCAGCCACAACCCCTATGTCACTGTCACCAAGCGCTGGTGTGTTCGTCGTCACCCGTCCACTCTATTCTCACGGTACTTCGGGGCGTCGCGAGGGCTCCGATGGTAGTGCTGAAGGTGTGGCCGGAGGTCGACCGGAGTATGGGACCTTGGGAAGCGGCGCCATCCAGGGATTCGCCCTGGACCGTCGGCGGCTACCTGTGTTGGGTACTTCATGGTCATCCTTGACACGATGGCGGTCCAGTTCGCGCGTGCACGACTATCGTACATACCTCCACTCAACCACCAGTGGATCGCCGACTCCTACAACGCGGTCCCTGGTGTCGTGCTGCTCTCGGGAGAATGCGAGGAATTCGACATTTCGCGAGTGGGTATGACGATCTTTGTTCTCGAATCTGCCCTTCCCAGAGTTGTACCAGCCCTGGGTCTTTTAGTTGCCGCGCGATCCATCCAGGGGATCGGCGCTGCCTTCGCTGCGCTATGGTGGCACCTCTTCCCAGGATTGTCCCCCATCGCAAGCAGTCGGAGGCGAGCCCATCTTCGCTTTGATCTCTTGCCAGGGTACCGCAACCCTCCCAGACATCCGAGCAATCGCCAGTGCCACGCCGGGACTGACACCGGTGACACGCTACCACTATCTGTCGAGACATAGATGGGCAGCACCTTGGCCTATCCCGACCGAGACGGGCAGGGCAGACACGTCCTGAGCCTGCGTCGGGTACAACAGTGACGGTCACCGATCAATATCCAGAGAGAAGCGCTCTGAGCTCGGCTAGTACGCTTGGACCACCAGGAGCACTTACGCGGCGCGGGTCATTGGGCATTCTTCCCCACAGAAGGAGTAACCTTGCTGCTGTGTCGGCCACAATCGTCGGATCGGAGTCGTCGTCCCCAAAGACCAACTGACGGCCATTAAAATCCTGGCTGACCACAACGCTAGGCGCATCTAGTGTTCCAACGATGAGCGAACCCGCCGGTTTTGTCCATTGAACGGTCTGATCAACGAGTACCGTCCCGAGTACCGTGACCGCATGTGCGGTGAGCTCCGGCTGCGAGAGGAGCGTAAAGCCAATCTCATCATCGCCTCGCAGATCCCATCGATGCAGCGCCAACTCGCTACGCAGATGGGTAACAAAGGTAGCGACTACCATTGATCGACCGTTCCAGGGGACCACTGCATCAGGATCCTCGACGAGAATGGCATGAAGGACCCGAGAGACGCGTTCCAACGAGGCGAGCAACTCGTTGCGCAACCGCTGATCTGCGATCTCCCGGTACGGCGCCTCACGCTCCTCAAACGATCGGGTCACTGGGATCGGCAGGCCTTCAAGTGCAGCCTCGAGATTCAATGAGATCTCAATTGCTCCCGCCGTTAAGTGAGCTACGAGTTCATGGGTTCGCCAGAGCTCACAGGCGGTAAGCGCTTCCGGCGGTGTGTTCTCTAGAGTCTCCAAAAATGCCTCCTGTTCGGGGAAGAGATTGTGAGTCGTGATAGGGTTGATGGGGCTGTGATGGCTAGGAGAGTGTGTCATGCAAACGAGGTTAGCTTCGGGGTGCTTCGGGCTGCGACGAAGTATCAATGCTTGCGTTGTAGATCCCTCTTAACCGGTCTACCGACGGTGAGGAACAGTGGTAGCGGTAACGAACACCCATCCGGCCGTCCAACAAGTCGCAACTGACCGTATCTCATCGCAGCGTCATGGTGCATCTTCGACCGGTCGAGCTCCAAGTGGTGTGCCTCCACAATCCAGAACCGTTGGGCTGATGAACGGACAAATCTCGGCCCAGCGATAGTCGAGTCAAATGCCTAGGCGACGAGTACCGTCGCGGCCATCCCTCCACTGCGAAGATGACATGAGCAACCAAGGACGATGCGAGCATAGACCCGCCACCCACCGAGTCGAGGTGCAATCCTTCATCCGCTTCGACTACGGACAGACTCCTCAAGCCGCACATCACAAGACCCAACCCACCCCAGCGGATGGACGATCCATGATCTTAAGGGGAGACAAGGCCCCAGTGACCACCTCCATTGGTGGTCCCAACGAATGCACTACAGCCGGAGTCACAGCTAGTCGCCTGGAGCCAGCCGGTCGTGGAGGAGACAAAAACCGCTGTAAACCCTCGGTGGAAAAAGGAGGGGATCGGTACGCGCACCACCGAACCCGTCACACGGCTCACCCGAACAAGAAACGAAAACGAAGGCGTGGCGTAGGGGCTGAGCGTAGCCCAAACAACCCCAGACGAGGCGTAATCGATCGCATCGATATCGTTCGCACCAACACTGATATTTGTCCAGCTCCGCCCGCCGTTACCGCTATAGGCAAGATAATCACTCCTACCTGGCGAGCCAGCGCCTGTGCCGAACCCCACCCGCTGCGTTGCGCCAATCCAAAGACTCTGCGCGGAAAGTGGGTACATGGCCAGCGGAATCGTGGAGTCGAGGTGCAAGTCGATCCCACGCGCACTGGTGGCGATCGACGAGAGATACACGGGACCAGGACCAGCGTTGGAACTCGCCTCCGTGGCGAGTCCGCTGCCGGCCGCCACAACCGAGGAGACCGTCCTAGAGATAGCCAGGGGAAACGGGATGCTTCGCTCATCACCCGCTCGGTCGAGGGCGAAGAGCTGCAGAGAGCCGTCGGACTTTTGCAAGGTGATAAGAAGGGAGCGTTTCGTCGTCATTCCGATCACTTGAGCATCCGGGGACCTCAGTAAGGTCTGGAGGGTTGGAGAACTCCACTTCGTCACACCAACCATCACGACGTGTTGACCCTGTTGGTTCACACCGACTGTACCGAGGCGACCCTGGGCATTGAAGACCGCGCTTGCCATGAGCGCGGGATAGGAGCGTCTCCACCCACTCTTATCGCTGTATTGGTAGATCCCCCGCCCAGAAACTGCGATGACCGCGCCATCTGAGAGTCTCCGAAAGTTATTGAACTCGACCCGCTGAGTTCCGAACCAAGCCGGCTGTCGTTCGACAAAGTTTGGCGTGGGTTTAGTGGCGAGAAGCGGCGGCGTCGGGTCAAAATTGGCTCCTGGGCTTGCCTGGAAACCAACGATCGTACTTTGACCAACGACTTGAAGGCTACTGGGCTGAAGACTGCCAGCGGGCGGCTGAGGAGCAGCCAAGCCTCGAACCTCCCTCTGGAAGGTGGATGTTCCTTCCTTCCGGACAAAGTAGGCTGGCGCTCCTCCCCCGCCACTCTCTACCATGAGATAGGAATCACCGCTAGTGAAGTCAAAGAGAACCCGGTCCGGGTAAGAGATGGGGAGCGTCCCGATCGCATGCCAGCTATGTCCACCGTCAGTGGTCTCATCGACGACGGTTGCTGTCGGTGTGCCGAGCACCACATAACCATGGGTGGAGGTCACCAAACCCAACCCCACGATGCTACCCTGGCGCGAGAAGTTATGGAGGAGTCGAAAGTGGTCTCCACCATCGACCGCAGCGTACACACTACCGCTTGACTCGGAGGCCACCATTCCGTCATGCCGATTGAGAAAATCGATGAGATCGACCGATCCCGAGAGGCGCGCGAGTTGAGAAAACTTGCCCCGTTGGTACCTTAAGAGGACCGGGTTACCTCCATCACTCGACGCAGAGGAGAGATACACCGACCCTGACGGGGTGATCGAGCTCTGCAATATCTCTAGAGGGAGGGTCGCATTGGTCCCGGCCGCCTTGCTTCGGGTAGTTCCGGCAGCATGCGAACTGACAGACCCACAACCCGCCAAGAGCATCGTGGTCGCGATAAACGCTATTGCTCCTCGCATCAGCCATAGTGGAGCTTGTCGGCCCATCAGTTACCTACTTCACGAAACAGAGTGCACGCACCCAACCTAGCTCAGCACCACGTCTCTCATGCTTGCAACCCGCTCGTTCAACACAGATTCCCCAAGAACCTCCCCCACCTCGCAAGAACTTGTGCCCTCACGTGCCAATCTGGCGCAACCCTTCGATCGCTTGGCAACGCCCTAAGGCAGCCTCCATTCTGAGCGACAATGCCACCACTGCAGCGGTTGGGATATCCACCATGCTCCTCACGAGTGCACGCGCAAGATACGTGACCGCATAATCTGCGCTTGTGATTTTGAACCTCCCATACCCAACACGTATGCGAAGATAACCCGGGTTAGCCCCAATACCACTTAGTTAAGGTCCGAGCCCACTGCCAGCGGCATGGCGCCTCTGTGGTGAAGTGCGTGAGGGACCAGTGATGACGATTGTGTCGCGTGGATGAACTTGTAGGTGAGCAGGATTGCGCTGATGGGCACGTTT
>NZ_DAHVNP010000066.1 GCF_027319265.1 Ferrimicrobium sp.
GAGACTCGAGGGGTTGCTTGTTACCGTCGTACCCGCTGGGTCGGTGGCCGTGGCAGATGCAGTGTCACTCACTTTGCCATTGGTGATGTCAGTGCTTGTCACGGTGTAGGTACCGGTACAGGTGACACTTGCGCCAGCCGCGAGTGACGTGGCTGGGCAAGAGATCGGGCCAGCGAGACTCTCACCAGTGACCGATTGATTATCAGTCACGGAGAGGTTGTTCAACGCGGTGTTGCCCGTGTCAGTGACAACAAAGTCATAGGTAACGCTCTGACCTACCGTGGTGATGGGGTTCGGGGAACCAGGGGCTTCAGTCTTGGTGAGGGAGAGACCAGGGGTGGACAATGGCGCAGTAACTGGACTGGCCACAACCGTCACAATGTCTGATGCGCTTTGTGGAGTCGCGTCAGGGGAGCTTACCGTGGCGGTGTTATCGAATTGCGTGCCTGGTGCACCGACACCAACCACCGGTACGGTTATTGGTGGCAAGGCAGTACCCGGTGTCAACAGACCTGTACCCTCAGTAAGGTAGTAGACACATGTCTCAAGGTAAGGGCCAGTAATCCCACCTGACTGATTGCAGGTCCAGTCGGTGCCCGTAGCAGGGCCGGTAGGCGTAATGCCAGCCGGGAGTGGGTCAGTCACTGTGATCGGGAAACCGGAAGGATTGTTTGTCTGCTCTAGAGTGCCGGCAGTCTCAGAGAAATACGGTTCGTCTGAAGCTGACTCGCTGGATAGCCCGGCGGTAATCGTCCAGTCAAAAGGGGCACCAGAAGTCGTGACATGGTTCACATTGTCGGTCTTCGTGATCGAGAGGATTGGGCCAAGCGAGAAGTACGCGGGACTTGATCCGACGAGCACAAAGTCATCAGCACCGAGACTCAACGATTGCGGGGTTGATTCGTAGTTGAGCGCTACAGAGCCAACCGAAGCGCCAGAACTGGTTCCACTACCCGAGAATGTCGAAGGATTAAACCAACCAAAATCAACTTCGCCGCCGGTACTTGCCTTGCCATTTACGTTACCAGAGGCAACCCACAGATTGCCCGTCGTTGGATCCAGCGTCATGGACTCCGCCTGACTTGCTCCTCCAGGGACGTTATTTATCGTGTAAACCCTGCCAGTTCCAGACGTTGTCGCTGGATTCGGCAAATCCCCAGGAATGGGAACGTAGCCGATCTGAGTATGGAACTCTCGCACGAACCACAGCCGAGTGCCGGACTGCGACAACTGAAAGTCGCCCCAACCTCCTGACGCCGCAAGGGTCCATGAGTAGGTGGGAGTGGCTGCAGCCGTCGATCCGTTCCCACCGAGGTTGTAAAGGTCGATAGCACTGCCCGATGTCCCCACAAACGCATACACCGAGCCTCCGATGGCATTCACCGACAAACCACCACCTGGGGAAAGGCCCGTGACCAAACGCGTTACAGTATCAGTTGTGGTGTTCCAGGCGAACAGCGAGCTCTTCCCAAGCCAATACACCGTCGAGCCAAGCGACGCAATTGGGTACACCTCGTTGCCTGTTATAAAGGCGCCCGAGGATGGCACGGGTGGACAAGTGAGTGCAGCAGAACTGGATGTCAAAGTCCATACCGAATAGGACGGCGTTGTTGTTGAGTCCGTGGCCGTTGGGAGACCCGCGAGGTTCACTGCGATGACCGGACACGCACCGGTACCACCGACAGGATTCGCGCCATTGACGTTGCGATAGTAGAGCGTGTCTCCGATAGCAACTCCATCGCCGAGCGCTACTCCAGCCAGAGAGCTTGGCAGCTGTATAATTCCAACCGCCGCATGAGGGGCTGAACCCGACACATCAATAATTTCGTTAGTACTAGTAACACCGTTCCCACCATCAGTGTCTACGTAGTAGTTGCCGTTGGCGGCTTGAACCGTCTGCTCAAGGTGGACAGTGGAAGACAGTACGCCCCCGTTGATCAAAGAAGCCACGTTGAACGCCACTGGCGTATAGACAGGAGTGTTGTTGCTCGCTAACGACGAGCTTGACGTGCCAACTGCAGCAATGGCGGTCGACCCCAAGGCCAACACCAGACCACCCAACACGCGCGTTCCTAGCCCAAACTTGCGTTGCATCAAACCCTCCAAGTACTCGACGTGGATAATCATAACACTCTCTGAAACGAATTGTTCAAGTAATCCATGAATATTGCCGATAAGCGCATCTCTGAGTCAGAATAACCACACAAGCGGACAATATCAGGGGCCTTCCAGTCTGATCTAGTACAGAACTGAGCGCTCCGCGACAGATCAAAACGCACTCGAATGGCAGTTCTGTTCTTGACCCTAGGTTCGGCCGCCGTCGATGGATTATCGCATCCATCGGAGTAAACAACGAACTTGAGAATTCATTCATAACGGTAACGGGCCCTCAGACTGGCAAAACTTCTCGGGTGCGAGTACCTCAGAGAGCGACGGATTAGCTCTACTACTATCCCACAAGAGACACGATCCTTGCTGAAAGGAGACTGGGTGGCGGGTGGTCCAACGCCCGAGAGAAAAAATGCGCCACTCCGAAACCTCGCGGCTGCGTCAGCTACAGAAGCCTCACTGTCCCAACCAAGTGAGCCAACTCTATCTCTCGTGTACACTCCCTCGACGTAGTTCCTAATCACCACTTGGGGCTCCTCAATGACCACCAAACGTGCAGCTCGCGGAAGGGACAGGATCTATGATGATCTCAAAACCAAAAAAGGATAAAATAATATGCGTCGTTCAATTCGATTTGCAGGAGCCGCCGTCGCGGCTGGGGCTTTGCTTGCAGCCTGCGGTTCCACGAGCTCGAGTTCAAGCACAAGCTCATCGTCAACCCAGCCGATCAAGGGTGGTACCGCCTACTTTGCGGAACAGCCCGGCGCCTCCCCTAACTACATCTTTCCTCTCACCCCAAGCGGGGAGTTCTCCGTCAACAACCTCGCGCAGTTCCAGGTGCTCATGTACCGACCTCTTTATTACTTTGGGAACGGCAACAAGGCAGCCATCAACTACAACCTCTCCATCGGCAACCAGCCCGTTTTCTCGAATGGAGATAAGACGGTTACGGTCACACTCAAGCATTACGAATGGTCTAATGGTACACCAGTCACCTCGCGCGATGTCCTCTTCTTCATGAACCTGGTGAAGGCAGAGAAGGCGAACTGGGGAGCCTACGTGCCTGGGGCCTTTCCTGACAACGTGGTCTCAACCACCGCACCCAACGCCACCACCGTTGTCTTCCAGCTCAACAAGGCCTATAACCCGACCTGGTTCACCTATAACGAGCTCTCCCAGATCACCCCATTCCCGATGGCTTGGGATCGCACATCCTTGACCCAGTCCGCTCCCAACCCCAATGCTGCCAATCTGCCTGATACCACCACGACTGGGGTCAAAGCGGTCTATTCGTTCCTGAACTCCCAAGCCTCCGATCTCTCCACCTATGCCACCAGCCCGGTATGGTCGATCGTTGATGGGCCGTGGAAACTCTCGAGCTTCACCACCGTTGGCAGGGCGGTATTTGTACCTAACACTAAGTACTCCGGCCCGGACAAGCCAAAGCTCTCGGAGTTCGTCGAACTGCCCTTCACCAGTGCATCCTCAGAGTTCAACGTACTTCGTGCCGGGAACAACGCGATCACCTACGGATACGTCCCGACCGAAGACCTGACTCAGAAGGCGAGCGTCGAGGCCCTTGGTTACACCATCAACCCGTGGGTTGACCTAGGTTTTAACTTCTTCCCGATCAACCTCAACAACCCGACCTATGGACCGGTCTTTCAGCAGCTTTACTTCCGACAGGCGCTTGAGCACCTGATCGACCAGCCTGCCTGGATCACCCATTTCCTTGACGGCTATGGGGTGACGACTTCCTCACCGGTGCCGACCGAACCGAGCAACACCTTTGCCGATGCCACCTCGAGGACGATCCAATATCCGTATTCAATCTCTGCCGCAAAGAACCTCCTGACCTCCCACGGCTGGAAGATCACCAACGGTGTGATGACCTGTGAGAGTCCTGGAACCTCGGCGACCGAGTGTGGAGCCAACATCCCACAGGGTCGGAAAATGACCTTCAACATGATCTATGCATCAGGTGTCACCTCGCTCGCCCAGGAGATGACGGCGCTCTCCTCGGCCGCCAAACAGGTCGGGATCGTCCTCAATATCTCGGCACAGCCCTTCAACAGCGTCATCTCCGATCAGCCGCACTGCACCGCCACCCAGTCGGACTGCAGCTGGGAGATGGTCAACTGGGGCGGTGGCTGGGAGTACAGTCCGGATAACTACCCAACCGGTGGGGAACTCTTCGGTTCGGGACCAGGTCATACCGGGTTCAGCAACTACGCTAACAATCAGGCCAACCAACTGATCGACGCGACCCATACGGCCACCAACGCCCAGGGAGCCCTCGACGCCTATCAGAACTTCATGGACAAGACCTTGCCGGTGATCTATCAGCCCTATCCGGACTACGCGATCTCCGCAATCGCAAAGAAGCTCGGCGGGGTGACACAGAACCCGTATCTCGATCTCGCCCCCGAGACGTGGTACTTCACGAAGTAGACCTCCAAGAGGTCTCTTGATTCAATTCAGACTACGAAGGGCGCCGATCACCGGCGCCCTTCGGCTATGGTCGTCACCCAACCAAGAAAGCAACAGAGCGAGTACACCAAACACAACCAGCCCCATCTCATGCATCCGACCATCAATGACTACCGGCCCGTCACACTCCAGTCAGTGCAGAAGCGCAACCACCGGCACCCCAATAGGCGCAGCTTTCTAGACACCTTGCCGGATTGGATCGAGTTGATCGAGACATGCCGCTCTTGACTGCCACAGCCAACGACACGTAAAGGGCACGACTGAACCCGTCGAGCCAACTGACTCTTCATCGACTGTTCACCCGACATCTCCCCTGGCGTTCGATCATGGCAACTTCGCGCACCTACGTTATCGCTGTCGCGATAGATAGGCGCAGCCAGAGAACAACAAAGGAGGTCAGAAGGTATGAGTGAGGTGATGGGTGGAGACTGGGACCCGTTTGCGGTCCAAGATCATTCCAAGTTTCAATGGTTCCACTGGAAGTCAATTTTTACCACCTCGATGGGCGTATTTGCCGACGGATACGACCTCTCCTCGATCGGCATCGTACTGCCGCTCGTCCTCGCCTCCTTCGGCATCAAGTCGCTCGTCGGCATCGAGGCCTCTCTGCTCACGGCCTCAGCGCTGGGTGGTGCGGTGATCGGGGCGCTCATCTTTGGGTTACTCGCCAACAGGGGGCGCAAACGGTTCTACGGTCTCGATGTTGGTCTGATGACGCTCGGTGCACTCCTGCAGATCTTCGTCACTAACGTCCCGGAGCTGATCGCCGTCAGGCTGTTGTTAGGAATCGGAGTCGGCGCCGACTATGTCCTATCCCCCATGATCATGGGAGAACATGCGAACGCCAAGGACCGCGGAAAAACCATGTCCTTTGGCTTCGGACTGATGTGGGGTTTTGGTGCGGTGCTTTCCGCATTCCTGTACTTCGTCCTGCATGGCCTCGGCGTAGCACCAGAGCTGATCTGGCGCATTGTCCTCGGTTTCGGTTCGGTACCAACGCTCGCGGTCATCTATCTACGGCGCAAGATGCCAGAGACGGCACGGTTCCTTGGAAGGATCAAAGGAGACGCAAAAGCCACTGCGTCCGTGGTCACCCAGGCCTCGAGTGTCGCCACGATATCCGATTCCTTCGAGAATCTCAAAGACCCTCACGGCTTTGGCTTCTACTTTCGCCGTGAATGGAGAACCTTCCTTGGCGCATGCCTTTTATGGTTCCTCTTTGACATGGTCGCATACTCGAGCATTCTCTTTGGTCCCTCAGTCATCGCCAAGCACATCGGTCTTGGTCCCGATACCTTCCAGTTCCTCATGGAGGGCGCATTCACCATTCCAGGTGGAATCGTTGCTCTTCTGTTGATCGACAGGGCAGGTAGAAAACCACTACAGTTGCTGGGATTCATCGGCATGGCTGGAGCTCTCATCTCGTATGGCTTGGTTACCGGTGGAGGAGCATTGGCCGCTGCACCAGTGCTTGCCTTTGTTCTCTATGGCTCGCAGAACTTCTTCTCGCAAGCTGGCCCAGGGTCAGTAAGTGCATCTGGAGTCCTAGGGGTCGAGCTCGCGCCGACAAAGGTACGTGGAACGGTTCAAGCCCTCACCGTCGCCTCCGGTCGTCTTGGTGCAACCCTGACCGCCTTCGTCTTCCCCTTCCTCATCCGCGACTACGGTGAATCCTTTGCGGTGTACTTTCTCGCCGGGTTAGCGATCTTGGCGGCGGTCGTTACCCTCTGGGTCATACCCGAGACCAAGCGAAGGAGCCTCGAACAATCATCGGGTGAGGCGCACCTCGTCGAAGAGGAGAGGTTAGCAAAAGTGTCTGACTGATCGCACGGCAAGAGGGTCCGTCCGTCACCGGATTGCCTACTGATCGGTCATAGTGTCACTCCTCGGCTGAGGGAGCCGAGGAGTGATCTCTTTTGGGACACCTTTTTGAATGGTTATCGCGAATCCTTCGTCGCGAGCGATTGATCCTGCCAACCGTCCCAGAAAGTTCTGCCCGGTCGGCAAGCGGTCGAGTCGATCGCAGATCAAAACACCGAGAGCAATCCACATCGAGGGGCATGTCGGTTCATCCAAGGCTGGACAGATGCTCCCTGGTGACAGCATCTTCGAGCTTCAGATCCCATCATCGTCGATCCCCTAACACCACTGGCCAGCCATCAGGTAGCTCGATGATGTAGTACAATAATCACAGCGACCGATGCACCTATCTGGCATAGCTTTAGCGCATAACCGCTCGCCATTTCTAGTGATAGGGCGAGCGAGAAGACAAAGCTATCGATTCACAGGATGACCACGAAGGACGACCATGGCGACACTAATTAGAGTGCTTGGAGTAGTCCAAGGTGTTGGCTTTCGACCCTTCATCTACCAGCGGGCAGTTCAGCTCGGTTTTCGCGGATGGGTTCGCAATGACGGCTTAGGTGTCACCATCTACCTCAGCGAAGACGTCACCCACGACGAGGTGGTCTCCACACTGTTGGCAGATCCGCCACCCAGCGCTCGCATTGATACCGTTGGGGTCACAACGGTGACGCCGACACCGACTGAAGGCTTCCAGGTTCTGCACTCAGAGACGACGGGAACAAAACGAGCTGAGATCCCGACCGACTTGGCCATATGCGCTGACTGTCGAACGGAGCTCTTTGATCCGGCGGATCGGCGCTATCTCTATCCCTACATCAACTGCACAAACTGTGGACCACGATATTCGGTCGTCCAAGCCCTTCCTTATGACCGTCTCAACACGACAATGGCGCCCTGGCAACTCTGTGAGGCATGCCAACATGAGTACACCGATCCCTCTAACCGTCGCTTCCACGCTGAGCCAATCGCCTGTTCCGGCTGTGGTCCTACCTATCGTCTCATCACCAGCGACGCTAACGGGATGGCGCTTGAGGGTCAGCGGGCCATCAAACAGGCGGCCACCGATCTTCGCAACGGACACATCATCGCGGTCAAAGGGATCGGCGGCTATCTCTTGGCGTGTGACGCGACCAATGCTTCGGCCGTCGAGCAACTACGAGTGCGCAAGTTTCGCAAAGACAAGCCATTCGCGCTCATGGCAAAGGACATACAAGCGGTTCGCACGGTCGCGCACCCGACGGCCCAAGAGGAGCGGCTGCTCGTTAGCTCGCGCGCTCCAATCGTGCTACTCGAACCCGTCACCATGATCGCCATGATCGCACCCGAGGCCCCTCGCCTTGGATTTATGCTGGGTTACGCGCCAATCCACCTCCTACTCTTTCACTACGGCGCGCCTGACATTTTGGTCATGACCAGCGGCAACCGCTCGTCAGAACCCATGATCATCGATAACGAAGTAGCGCTAGAACTCCTTGATGGTATCGCTGACGCGATTCTTCTCGGCGAGCGGCCGATTGCTCGACGAGTTGACGACTCCGTCGCCCAACTCGATCACCAGCAGCGTCTCGTGTTGCTTCGTCGAGCGCGGGGTTTCGCCCCCGCCAGGGTGACCGAGCTTGGAGCGCATCCGGGCGTCGTGCTTGGGTGCGGGGCAGATCTCAAGTCAACCGTGACGATAAGTATCGACGGGATTGCTCATACGAGCCCCTATCTAGGCGACCTCTCGTATCGGGATGTACAACAAGCACATCGCCAAAGCGTTGCAGATATGGTGAAGCTCTTCGACCTCCAGACCAGCGACGTTGTCCTTGTAACCGATGCCCATCCCGACTATCACGCCCATCGACTCGCTGATGCCTACGCCGAACAGTTTGGAGTCGATCACCCACTCGAGATCCAGCATCATCGAGCACATATCGCCTCTGTAGCCGCTGAGCACCAACTTTTCGAGCAGCAGATATTAGGCGTCGCCTTCGACGGGACTGGTTACGGGGACGACGGAACGACCTGGGGTGGTGAATTCCTCACCGGGACGCTCAGCAAAGGCTTGCAACGTATCGCCCACATCGAGGTCTCCACACTGCCCGGTGGGGATGCCGCAGCACGCTTTCCGTTGCAGTGCCTCTTTGGATTCGTCGACTCCAACTCCTGGAACCGTTGGATCGCCCCACAGCTCACACCCGAAATCCAACACAATCTCGAGATGGCCGCTAGCTTCGCATCCCATCTCACAACCTCAGTGGGGCGTCTCTTCGATGCCATGGCCGCAATTCTTGGCTACCATCAGCGCATCACCTATGAGGGGCAGGCCGCCATCTGGCTGGAGGCATTAGCCAGCGAGGCTCTTAGCCGTGGCTACCTCCCTCGCCTCGACCCCCTGCTCACCTTCCGAGGTCGCCAAATCCGCTACCGAGAGTACTTTGCCGAATCGCTTGAACGAGCGGTTGATCAGTGCGACAGGAGAGAACTCGCCGCCGACTTCCACTACTCGCTCGCACACGCGACCGTCACGGCGCTCGATCAACTCAAGCGTCAGCATGCCAGCGAGGTTATCTGTCTATCAGGAGGGGTCTTTCAAAACGTTGTCCTCCGGGATGCGATCGATCGCCTCTATGATCGAGGGCTCTACTATAACGAGAGCCTCAGTTGCAACGATGAGAACATCTCGCTTGGCCAGGTAGCTCTTGTCACCAGTCAACGACGTACACCCTGAGACCAACGGTGCTACTGTAATGGGATTTCCTGGCCGGTGACAGAGGAGATGCCGAGTTCATCCTCCAACACACCCATAGAGCGAAAGAGACCCAGTGTCTCTAATGCATTCTGTTTCTCAAGTTTGGTCAACGCGAAACCAACGTGTACCAACACATAGTCACCCACCTCTACGTCAGGCAACGAAGCGAAACACACCTCTCGTGTGATGCCGACAAAGTCAACCTTCCCCATTTTGACGGGGCCAGAGTCATCCAGCTCCTCTATCCTTCCAGGAACACCAAGACACATTTCGATCAATCCTCCAGTAGCCAAATAACAACACGGTTGTTGCCGGTATCAGCGACGGCGAGCACATCGCCAACGAGATCGACGGCGTAGGGCCAGCACAGTGTCGAATCCGACATGACGCGCCACTGATTTTCCCCGTACGACTCAAAATCCATCTGTCCAATGACGCGATCTGCCTTCGCGCCAACGCCAATAGGCAACGCATCAAAGAGCAACACTCGATTATTGGCACTATCGGCGATAGCTAATCTCCCTCCGTCGACGCTGACGCCGTAGGGAAACCGCAGGCGGTCGGGGCCCTGGGGTGCATAGGGCCACTCCGAGTTCTCAATGAATGAGCTCTGTCCAACGACGATGTCCGCGTCCCGGTCCTTATGCGGCGTGTCGAAGCCAAGGATTCGATGGTTGCCGGCATCGGCCAAGTAGATCAGTTCACCCTGCCCATCGATACCGTGCGGCCACCGGAAGCTATCGCCTCCAACCCGACCCCGGTTCTCTTCGCGGAGATCGGCCGCATCCTGGCCGACCACTACATCAGCTGGCTCATCCATCGCAGCACGCCAGTCGCGCCAATGCAAGACCCTCCTGTTGCCAGTGTCAGCGACGTAGAACCCATCGTCGAGAAAGGCAAAGCCAAATGGCCAGTACAACGAGGTAGCGTCACACTCGCTATGCCCACGGTTCGCCTCCACCTCACCAAAGCCCCCTTGGCCAATCACCCCCGAGGGATGGGGGTTAGGTTCACCTTGGTCATTGATTTCATAGATCATGATTCGATGATGCCATGAATCCGCGATGAAGAGCCTCTGATCGACGACTTTTGCATCGGTGGGCATAAAGAGCCCACTTTGGGCGTCTGGATAAGAGGGTCGCTCGGAGTCAAAATTTGGCTGCCCGATCACAAGGTCCGCCTCAATCGATGGATTGGTGAGGAAATCGCGATAGAAGAGGACTCGATGGTTACCCGTATCACAGACGATCAGTGAGTCTTCTGAGATCGTCACGCCTCGCGGCCCATAGAGATTTCTGCGCGATGCCTGCGCCTCTGGAAGCCTGAGGCCCCCGCCGGAGACACCACCATAGACTCTGACCGGCCTCATGACTCAACCATTACCTGGACCGCACCATCTCGAATTCGCAACGTGACCGACTCCAGATCCACACCAGGGATGGTGATACCCTCTCCCGTCAAGGCATCGAACTGGAACCCGTGCCATCTGCATGTCAACGTGCAGTCATCGATCGCCGCCCCATCGATCGGCAAACCTTGGTGCGCACACTCATTCCTAAAACACGCGACCCTATCACCGACCTTGACGAGCACCATACTCTGTTTTCCTGCCTTCACGGCGAGGGGACGCGTGTCGGGCACCTCCGATAGTGTTGCCACCGTCACAAACCGCTTAAATCGCAACTCTTGAGAGCTTGGTACCGGCGCCAACCCGTCCTCCTCGAAGACCACCTCCATGCAGTCAGGAACTCGAGAGCGAATGAGCTCACCCAACTCGCGCTGTAGATCCGCTCCTCCACAGCCTCCAGCAGAACCAGCGGCCCGCAACACAACCCGTGAATCCTCAACTCTAGCTAGTGTCACCTCAGCGCCTTGGAGCTTGAGCTGGGGATGGACTGCCTCTAGCAACGCGACGACCTGTTGGGCTAACGTGGGGCGCATCAGTCCAGCTACCGAGAGGGCAGTCGTGATCATCGGATCGTCGAGAAGAGCTTCTCGCAGTTCGTCCGCGGCACTCGACCCTCGAAGGCCAATGACGACCTGGCGCAGGGCGGACGCATAGAACTTCTCAACAACCTCCTTGAGCTGTACCGCCTTCGCGCGTGCATCCGCATCGAGGGCATCGAGGGCCGCCATCGCCGAGTCGATCCGACCCATCAGGTCTTCCACAACCTCCCAATTCGATACCTCGACCTCGGATCTCATCCGATCACCCCCATCGTCTCAAGCCGAGTCGCTAGTCTCAGCACATCGTCATAAAATACCCGATCAAAAGCGCTTCGTGCGAGCACCTGTACCAGGGTACCGACCGCCCCGGCCTGGATTTCGGCCTGCACCACAACGTCGGAAAGGTATCCACACAACGCAATCGATCCCTCCACACCCGCCAGATCGAACTCCTCCAAGAACACCTGCACGAAACGATCACGAAGCTCACGCTCCTCATCAGTTGCCTCGGCCAACAAGGCAACGGCTGACGCAGGCGAAAAACGCTCGATCATCGTCTCGAGATAACGCGCCGTCGCACCATGGAACGCCTCGTCGATCAGGATCTGTTCAAAGCGCTCCATCAACAGCTCCCCGTGCATGGCTACGTTCGATGCTATCGAGGATTCCACGAACCTCCCTAACCTCGTCGTAGCACTCGAACTCCTCAAAAATTCGACGAGCCTCATGGAGTCGTGATCGTGCCTCGACGAAGTCTCCAACATGAGCCAAAGCGTTTCCCCAGTTGAACATCAGCCGCGCATAACCAAGGGGGTCCACCGTCACGTCGAGCTCCCCAACAAGGGACGAATAGATCGTGATCGCTTCGACCAAATTGGCGGTCGTGTGTGCCGAAGGCGCATAGACAAGCGCATTCGCGAGGTTCAATTGACAGGTATACCATTCTCGCGGATGTGACTCCTTCGTCAGGATCCCCATCGCCTCTCGAAGACTCGAGATCGCCACGGCGAATCGTACCGCATCCGATGACTCAAGCATCGGCATCGCCAGATAGCAGACGGCGATGTCGATCTGGATTGAAGCAAAGGTCACCGGTGAAGCGGTCCTTGAGAAGGTCTTGGTGCTCTCCTGATAGCATTGGACCGCCTCTCGTAGATAACCAGGATTCTCACGGCCCATCTCGTGCAACACGCTGGCCAACTCCAACCATGCACTCCCGATGTCCTCCACGAGATCAGTGCCCTTGAGGGTGCTGATCACCTCCCGGTAGCCCGTCGCAACCTCCTGGGCCGTCAGGCCGAGTTGTCCCCTAAAGGGCAGGATTGTCTGTTTGATCGTCGCCGCTGTGACCCGGTCAACAGTGTCAAGTAGCCCTACTAGCAGCGATAGACACGAATCGATGACATCTGGTCGACCCTGTTCGCTTGCCCATGCCAGCATCACGACACCCGCGTACCGTCGCACCGCGACCGGCAGATCTCCATCAAGCTCCTCAAGGACTCCGTCTAGGGTATCAGCCTGTCCGAGGATGAACGAGGCGAGACGCTGGAGGAGACCTAACACCGGGTCGTGGTACAGCTCCTGGTGAAACTCCCCCGACAGCACACCGAGGTCATAGCGTGCCCACTCATACTCCGAAAAGGCCTGGAGCTCCTCCTCCGCGCGTTCAATATCGCCTTCGAGCAGATAACCAAGAAACGGCAGTTCTCGCGTTACCCCTACAATCCTGCCTTTGGCGAGTTCTCCTGCAGCGTGGGGGCCCAGGCGTTGTGGGAATACCATCATTGAGGTTGGGAGAGGACCCAGCCCGAGATGCGCGAACGCCAGATCGTCAACTACCTCGTCCGCACCCTCAAGCACCGGGTAGCCCTCAGTCTCTCTCGTCACCACGCCGACCAGCACTCCTTCATAGCCCAAGACATCGGGTCCGTATCCCCTTTGGAGTGGAACAGATGCGGGCGTCTCACTACCGGCGTCGACTCAACGACCACACGAGCCATCAAAATCTCCCGTCATGCCCATCACGGGCAACATCGGCCCCGATGCTTGGTCGATGCCGTGCATCGACCTCCTCCACAAAGAAGTGCATCGAAGCCCGTTCCGGGTCAAAGACCCCCACCAGCGACTCCTCCCGCTCACGGGCTCCAAGGAGGTCGTTCAACTCGACCCCTCGGGCTCCAGTGGCATCGACAATCTTGAGCGGTCGTCCGACTGCCGCATTGGAGAGCGCGTACACATCAAGAATCTGATCACCCAGTCGAACCCCCACGGAACTCACATCGGATCCGTTCGACAGCGAATCGAACGGCGCACGGAGCTGACCTCCACGGGTCAACTTGCCTTCGACCTCATGGACCAGTCCGGCCTCCTTTTTCACCAGCAACTTTAAGCGCACCAGTACCGACCGCGCATCAGCACTCAACTCGTCACCAAATCCGAGTGCGCGCACTGGGGTCAAAAAGACGGTGATCGAGGCAGGATACTCATCGCCTGGCAGCAGCCATCGGGCGAAGGCCAACGCATGGTCCCAGCGAAACGCATGACTCTGAAAGCCCTGAAGATCAGGAAGGTGCTCAAGATCCTCACCGGGAACTCGGAAGATGCTCCCAACAGGCGCATCGCTCCTCGAGGCGTCGATCATGATCACCTTCGATGCTCCACGCATCTTAAAGGCGATATCCATGCCCGCGGTACCGCCATCCACGAGGGTTACCCGCTCGCCATACCCCTCGTCGAAGAGCTCACGAATCAGCACCGGGCCGATCGCGTCATCACCTCGTAGGAGGTTCCCACAGCCAACGATGACGATGCCCTCCTGGCGCGACGAACCAGCCTCGAAATCTCGATCATACGCCTCATCCGTTCGCCAAGAGGACACCCCACCAGGCTGAGTCGACGAAGTCTGCATCACGTCACCTCTCTCGCTTCATCACCGACATTGAGAGAGCGCACAGACACAGTGCCCTGGATCGGTGGGTATCCTCTGGCATCCCCACACACTCGCTACACCAAGCCATTGACGGTAAAGCTCGAGAGCTCCTTCCCAGACTTCTCGTCATAGGCGTGTACTGTGCAGACGAGACACGAGTCAAAACTCCTCGCGACATGCCCAAGTTCGACTGGATCCTCGAGGTCCTTAATAGGGGAACCAACCAGTGCTTGTTCGATCGGGCCGAGGGCTCCCTCTCCGTCACGTGGTCCAATATTCCATGCGGTAGGGGTGACAACCTGATAGTTGGCGATCTTCCCGTCCTTGAGCACGATCCAGTCGCAGAGACCGCCTCGGGCTGCTTCAGTGCCACCGAACCCCATCCCGTCCTCTAGCTCGACCGGCTTCTGATAGAAGCTCTCACGCAGATTTAGCCTCGACAACCAGTCCATCGTCCACTGGAAGTACTTCGGTGCCTCATGCATTCTGGCGAGCTGTCGTACCATGACTGAGGGGCCGATCTTCTCAAGGATATCAAGGAACAACGGATCACTGTCCTGATGAGGTCCGGGATCGGGAGCTGCCGCAGCGATCCTGCGCGCTAGCGGGCCAGCCTCTAGTGGGATGTGCCCAGCACCAGGAATATCGTACCTAGGCGACTTGGCCCACGAGTATTTGTCCATCTTTCTCCCCTGCTCAGGGTCGATCGGGATAGTCTCGCCCTCAAAGGGATGCAAGGGGCGTTGCCCTTCATAGAACGAGTGTGTCACATCCTCGGTGACCCGAGCCTGATCGAACTCGGAGTATTGCCCATTTGCATACACTCCGCTTCGCCCGATGAGCGCGGCATTCCTGCCATCAATGGTAGGTTGACCATAGAGCTCGGGGTCAAAGTAGGTCCCAACTGCAAGGTAGTTACCCACACCCTGCCCATACTTGTCAAGTCCAACGTCCATGCAGAAACGAATGAAGAAGCCACAGTCACTGTTGTACTGACTCTCATTTTCATTTACCCATGCAAGTACGTCGTCCCAGCTCTTGTTCTCAAGCCATCGCTCCACTGAACAGCCGAGCCAGACACCTTCGAGCCACTCCCGTCTAAAGTACTCAAGAATCGCTGTCGAACGGGTCACGTCAGCCAAGGTAGGCCCACACATGACCCCTCCGGGCACCATGAAGCTCGAATGCGGCCACTGCCCGCCAAAGATCGCATAGACCTCCACCGGCTTGTTTGAGACCAAGACCCCCTTCTGGTAACTGGTGCCGACATAGGGGGCGAACCTCCTCACCGCCTCCTCATAAAGCGGCGACGATGAGTAGTTCTTGTTGGTCATGTCGATCGCAAACAACGCATAGAAGTACCTCGGAATGCTCTGCAACGTCTCGCAGGCCTGTGCAATATTACGCACCAAGGTCGCGTTCGGGGGAACTTCAGTTTGCCAAGCGGTATCGAGCGCATACGCTGCCTTATAGAGATGGCTACCCCCACAAATACCACAGATTCGAGGGGTGACAATCAACCCTGCCTGTGGGTCCTTACCCCGCAGGATGATCTCAAAGCCGCGAAACATCGCTGCCTCAGTCCATGCGGAACTAACTATTCCATCCTTGATCGTAACTCTTACATCGAGATCACCCTCGACGCGCCCAAGCGGGCTGACCTTCAGATCTACCGTGCCCATCTCTTTCATCCTCTCTTGCTCACACTACAAACATGTCTTCTTTTGACCACTCAGGAGCCGCGACCCTCGCGGCCATGGCGTGGGCCATATACGTCAAGTGGTCATTACCCTCTGGCACCTCCCGCGGAACAATGCCTGAAACTTTCTGTGTTTTAAAGACCGTCCCTGGTGCTAGTTCAAAGAAGGGGAACTCAGGCTCGGTGCAACCAGTACATGGCATGCCCGCACGCGTCTTCGAGGACTGACGGTTCCAGAGGATACGGTTGCATGGAGAGTGCGTCATCGGGCCACGGCAGCCGAACTCGTAGAAGAGACAACCGGTTCTTGTCCCCTCACCAAAGCTCAGCGTTGATTGCTTGTACTCGAAGAACTGGACCCGAGTGCAGCCGGTTTGGGTGAAGCTCTTGAAGAACGTCTGTGGTCGATGGAGCTCATCGAGAGCAATGTCGCCAGCGCGTCCCGATGCCAAGGCGACGATGATCTGGGTGATCCAATCAGGATGCGCTGGGCATCCAGGGATATTGATCACCGGAAGTCCCATCTTGGAACGGAAGTTACCTCCGAGGAATCCTCCTTTGTTCCGCTTCTGAAACTGGAGTCCCGTCGATCCAGTCGGGTTCGGCTCGGTGGCTGGAATACCACCCCAGCATGCGCAGTCGCCAATGGCAACAACGACCCCCGCCTGAGCTGCGAGGTCATTCACCCAATCCTTCATCGGTCGATCCGCGAAGATATCGTAACGTCCGGAACCATTTGGCCCCTCCATCACCGTGCCCTCGTAGACGAAGATATCGAGCGGCCGTTCACCTCGAGCGCAATCCCAGAAGATCTTCTGCGCGTTAGCACCAAGCTCGAGTCCGAGCGAGGGGTGCCACAACAGGTCCATCCCGAAGTCCACAATGAGGTCGACAACACTGGGCTCCTCCGCATTGAGAAACGACATCGTATTCCCTGAGCATGCCCCACCTTGCAACCACAACACCGACGCCATTACCTACTCCCTTCATCCACACAACGCTCGATTACCATTCGATTACCACCGCTACCCAAGCAGCGTCTCATCCCATACCCCCTGGACAAGCAGGCCTACCCGCTGGCCCAGGGGCCTTCCACCTCCTCCAACCGGGGTACCGAGACCGATGATCGCCCCTGGGCCCCAAGATGCTCGAGGGCAGCGACAATCTCGGCGAGGCCGATCCCGGTCTTGGCAGACGCGCTCATTACCGGCGCCCTAGGGTTCACCTGGTGAAGATACCCCATCGCCATATCCATCGAGAACTCCACAGCACGAGCAAGATCAATTTTGGAGATGACTACCAGATCGACGGCACGGAAGAGGCCGGGATACTTGACTGGCTTATCCTCTCCCTCCGTCACGCTGAGTAGCGCCATCCGCACCGACTCACCGAGGTCGAAATCGACGGGGCATACCATGTTGCCTACGTTTTCGATAAAGAGATATCCCGGAGCAAATTGAACAATCTCTTCAAGGAAAGGAAACAACATGCGTGCCTCAAGATGGCAGACGCCATCGGTCACAATCTGGCGTACCCAGTCGACATGAGGCCGCAGACGATTGGCATCATGTTCTGTTGCACAGTCTCCAACCAGCACTGCAACCGAATGTCCTTGGGCACGTAACCTATCCCCGAGAACACCTAGTAACTCCGTCTTACCACTGCCAGGTGCAGACATGATGTTAACGACAGTGATATCTCCGGTGGCAAGGGACTCTCGGACAACCTGCGCATCACGGAGTGCATGATCAAGAATGCGCTTCTCAAGCTCAATATGCTCGGTCATAACAGACACCCCCGCGCTCTACTTGGTCGGGATCGACAAGATCGATGCCGGTAATTTCAAACTCCCTACCCGCCTCGACCTGACAACCTCCACCACACTCAGAACATTCGAAGTAATACTCAGGCGAGAATCGTGAGGCACGACCACAGCTCGTGCATCGCAACCGCGCCGGAATCCGCACTATCTCCAACCGACTTCGCCTCAACTGTGTCTCCTCTACCGCAAACTCATAGGCAAAGCGCAGGGAGGTGGCATCAACCTGTGAAAGTTCCCCTACCGCAAGGTGAACGATGCTAACCCGAGCACCGTCGATATCCCTGGTCGCAAGTTCTTCCGTAACGGAGGTTACGACCGCTCTCGCCAACGAGGCTTCGTGCACCTAGACCCCTGCGTTATTCCGGCCCAAGGCACGCAGCAACTCGACTGCAAAGTCAAGACCTCGCTGAACCTCGGCATCCTTTAGACTCTTCACCAGTGAGCCAAGACCCTTGATCTTGCTCGTTCGCGACCCTTTCGTAGCCCGTCGCGCATCACCTAGCGACTGAGTGAGTACCGTTACTCCACCAAGGAAGTCCTCGTCGAGTAGCTGATTGCGCAGGAGAGAACCAAGCACTTCGCTGCGATCGCCCAGACTCTTAAAGAGTGTGATGAGCTCCTTGAGACTCTCCAAGTTGCCAGCAGCAGCATCCTTTGAGCCACTCTGACGAATCTCTGCCACACTGGAACTCAATGAATCAACGATCACTTCTCCCCGCCGAAGGAACTCATTGAGCGACAACGTCAGAATGTAAAGTGCCTCAAGATTGTCGATGATTCCGAGAGCATAGGTCGTCGTATCCGGATCCGTAAGACGATCCAACAATACATCAAGTTCATCTGCATTGGCTCGCTCACCAAGATTGGTAGCCATACAACCCTCCCCCTCACTGCTATGGTCCTGGAGGATTCACCTCAAGACCGTCAGGCTCACAGCAAGACTGTAGCGCTCAAGAATTCGGGTGCATAGGCCAATTGCGGCCATAATGCGAAGCGGAAACCCAAATTGCGCAAATCACCTACTGAACTGAGTCCGGTTCACGCACTCTGAATCCAGATCGCGTGCGTGACACCGCTAGCCATTACGTTCGAGCGTCGCCGAGGGACTCTCGCCAAACCGCTCACGGTACGAACGTGCGAACCGACCGTAATGATGCATACCCCACCGAGCGGCAATAGTTCCCAACGTCTCGGCCATATCACTCTCCTTGAGGATCTCTGCCCGTATGCGATCCAGCCGTTGATCGCGTAGATAGGTCATCGGTGAGGTGTGCAACTCATCCTGAAAGGCCTTTTGGAGCGTGCGAGGACTGACTCCAATTGCCGTCGCGACCTTCTCCAACGATAGATCCTCCTGAAGATTGTCGTCCACAAACCGGGTAGCCAGACGCAGGGTTCGACTCCCCCGCTCCCTGCAGAAAGGAAGCCGCAGCTGATCATGGTAGTTAGAACACTGCAGCAACAGCAATGAGGCGGCGAGATACTCCTCAAGCGTGCTGACCCGCAGGTCGTTCCGAGTGAGATCATCCTGAGAGTACAGCTCTTCGTGAAGGAGCTGGACTGCGGCATGCCATCGCCAGGCGTTCTGCACCGAAAGGTCAAAGGCGCCTAGGAAACGCACTGGTTCGCGCAGGGAACGAGCCAGCGTGCGAACGAGTAGGCGCTCTAACAGCGCAGCTGAAAACCTCACGAACAGGTGCGGCGAGTCCGCATCAAACACCAGATCAAGACGGCTGCCAGGATTGGCGATGAAGGCGCGAACCGTGGAGCTCTCGTAGCTTTGCCCCGAGAATTGGAACTCACCACGGCCGTTGGTAGCCATAAAGACGACGTAATCATCCACCCATACATCCCGCAGTTGCACGCGCACTCGGTAGTCCACATAGCCAAAGCTGATCTCATGCAAAGCCGCAACATGGTAGGTGAGCACAAAATTGGCGGCATCCTGCCCTGCTACCAAGATCTTGTGTTCTCCAAAGAGCTCCTCCATCGCACGTTCTGCCAGGCGTATAACCGGCGTTGTCGCGCACTCGAATGCCTCAAGAGCTGGAGGGATTCCTCGACTTCTTCCGCGGTGGGGCACCGGACGATCGGTCAGGGAGGTATCTATCATCCGAACCTTTGAGATCGCCATGGCCCAGATTGTATCAAATTTTCGCAGAGTGGACTAGCCAAGCTAAGTCGGTTGCGAGAATCGTTAGTTTCCTGCGTAATATGGATGTCCAACCCCCTCATCACGGAACCTCTCTTGATAGGTTGGTCCTGTTGTGCCGACCGTGGTGGCGTGACCCGAGTTACACCGGGCATCTGTCTCGCGGTGTCAAGAGGAGGGACGATGCAATACGTCGATGAATACCGTGATCCTACCCGGATCAGGGAATTGAGTGCGGCGATCCACGCGCAGGTCAAGAATCGCCAGTACCGAATCATGGAGATCTGTGGTGGGCACACGCATAGCATCTATCGCTTTGGCCTCCAGGAGATGCTACCTGAGAACATCGAACTCATCCACGGTCCGGGTTGCCCTGTCTGTGTTCTTCCAGTGGGCAAGGTCGACGAGGCGCTGGTGCTCGCCCGCACACACGACATCACTCTCACCGCGTTTGGCGATGTCATGCGAGTCCCAGGATCGAGGGAGAGTCCGTTCCAGGCAAAGGCACAAGGCGCAGACATCCGAATGGTGTACTCGCCCATGGATGCCCTAAAGATCGCGATGAATGATCCTGATCGAGAAGTGGTGTTCTTTGCTATCGGTTTTGAGACAACCGCGCCATCTACGGCCCTCACGATCCTCAATGCGGCACGCTTGGGAGTCGAGAACTTCTCGGTATTTTGCAATCACGTAACCGTTGGCCCACCGCTGCGCGCAATTATGGACAATGAGTTCTTTGATCTGGATGGCTTCATTGGACCTGGGCACGTATCGACCGTCATCGGACTCGATCCCTATGATTTCGTTGCGACAGAGTACCATCGTCCAATCGTCGTTACCGGCTTCGAACCCGTGGATCTCATGGAGTCAATTCTTTGGCTAGTAAAACTCATCGGTAATGGCGAGGCTAAGGTCGAAAATCAGTATGTACGCGCCGTGCAGAGAAAAGGGAATACGACAGCTATCGCAGCGATGACAGAGGTGTTCGAGGAGCGCCCTAGCTTTGAGTGGCGAGGGCTTGGCTACATCGAATCCTCCGCTCTGCGTTTGCGCGAACCCTATCACCGTTTCGATGCAGAGTTACGTTATTCAGTATCCCCGATCCGGTCACCGGAGCCAAAAGGTGCGCTTTGTGGCGAGGTGTTGATAGGTCAAAAACGGCCCGAGGACTGCCCACTCCTCGGCAGTACCTGTCTACCCGACAGTCCAGTCGGGGCCCTCATGGTCTCTTCGGAGGGAGCATGTAGTGCCTACTACACCTACGTTCATCGGCGACTAGTCGTCAACGCAGGACAGCTATGACGACCTGGTTTGCAGACCCAGAGATCCTCATGGCCCATGGGGCTGGTGGCAAGGCGAGTAGAAAACTCCTCGAGGGACTGATCGCACCCGTCCTGGCCGAACACGGATCACCCGCAGCCTTAGGTGATTCATTCAACATAGCCGGTACGGACTTTTGGGTCACCACAGACTCCTTCGTGGTAAGCCCAAATGTCTTCCCTGGGGGCTGTCTTGGAGAGCTCGCGGTGAATGGAACCCTGAACGATCTCGCGGTAGCCGGCGCAGAGCCTCTCGTACTGACCTCAGCCATCATCATTGAGGCAGGTACCTCCAGCCAGGAGTTAAAGGTACAGCTCGAGGGGATGGCAAAGGCGTCACAAGCGGCTGAGGTACCGATTGTAGCCGGCGACACCAAGGTGGTTGAGCATGGCAAGGGCGATCGCGTCTATATAACCACCACGGGAGTGGGCAGATCGCACCCGAAAGCAAACCTCGATCCGGGAAGGGTACAACCCGGTGATGCGGTCATCTGTTCAGGCACTCTTGGGGATCACGGCATCACCATCCTCATGGCAAGGGGAGAGCTCGACTTCACATCGGCTTCCCTGGCATCCGATACTGCCAATCTATGGCCGTTGATCAAGGTACTCTTGGACGAATTTGGCGGTGCAATCAAGTGGATGCGTGATCCCACTCGTGGAGGTCTGGCAAGCACATTGAACGAGCTTGCCGAGGACGCTAAAGTCGAGATTCTGGTTGAAGAGGGCCGGGTGCCGATAGCCAACCCCGTACGCGGCGCGTGTGAGATCCTTGGGCTCGACCCCTTCCACATCGCAAATGAAGGGAAATTAGTGGCCATCATCTCCGCAGATTATGTCGATCAGGTGCTCGCCACAATGAAGGCCCATCCGCTCGGGCGCAACGCGGCACACATTGGAACTGTGCGCGAATCCACTACCCCAATGGTGGTCTGTGCGACCGAATTCGGCGCACACCGCACGCTCGACATGCTCACCGGTGATCCACTGCCACGAATTTGCTAGAGTGACCCCTATCAGTGTCGAGCGCCTTGCGGCCCTCGGTTCAGTTTTCTCGCGGCCTGCCCGAGCGGACCTAGCACTTCACTCATCCAGCGATGTCGGTCACTCGTTACAACAGGTGGCCCGTGCGGTGCAAATCATGACAAAGGCGAACCTGCGGTTCAACAGATCATAATCTCGTGACATCCTCTCCGTCCTGAAGGGCGCAGCTTCAGATGTGGTGATGCGCTTCATTGGGTCGCTGTCATGTATCCTGTTGGATGCATCGTGCGATGTGATTTCCTCCCTCATCTATTGTGGTCGGTCCTCTCGCATTCGAGGTGGTTCATCATTGTACCCCCATGAACGCTTCGCTGCGTTCTTGCGGGTCACCAACGCATCATTCGGGATCGCAGTGGGTCGCTAGCTCTTCGGTGTGGAGCTCTTTCATCTCCTCCTTGCCGGTCTATCCCGGGGATTACGAGGGCTCCGGTCAGGGGCATTACCACGACCGTTGAGCCTGGTCATAGCCTCTGCGAGCGCATGCAACTGCGGTTGACATCTCCTCGTTATCTTTGTGAAGTGAGATAAGAAATGTGAGAGAAAGAAGATTATGAGCATGCAAAGGCGAGAGTCGATTCAAAAGCAGCCATCCACTGTCAGAACAGTAAGGAAGGCGGCTGCGGTTGACCATTCCACAAGTACACCAGTTTCACAACGGATCCTCGACTTGCAACGCACCGTAGGCAACCGTACAGTAGCTGCTCTTGTAGCTGCTGCTCAGCCTAAGTTGGTCGTTAGCGCGGCCAACGATCGTTTAGAGCGAGAGGCCGATACCGCGGCCGACCAGGTCATGGCTCTCCTTGATCGGAACGTCCGAATGAATCCACTATTGGACACTATCGGTGTCGCCGATGGCGTAGCAAGTAGTGGTCTACAGCGGCGGGCTACGGCCGACGCTCCAGTAGCTGGGAGAAGCGGCGGCGAAGTTGACACTCGGACGGAGACACAGATCGGCACTCTACGCGCTGGTGGGAGTTCGCTTCCGTCACGCCTACGTTCGCCTATGGAGGGGGCATTCGGCGTAGATTTCGGTAAGGTGCGACTTCATCGGGGTCGAACCTCAGAGATGCTCTGCCGAAAGATGGGTGCGATTGCCTTCACTGTCGGAAGCGATGTCTTCCTCGGCTCTAGTGCGCCTCCCCTGGAGCGCCCTGTTGGTCAGCACCTCCTAGCCCATGAGTTAAGTCATACTATTCAGCAAGGAGCCGTTGGAGGTCTGGTTAAGCCAACGGTTCATCGCAGCGTTGAACTCACTGGTCTGGTTCAGCGGTTTTACGGTGACGATCCAAAGGATAAGATCACTCAAGATAGTAGTGATCTTCTGTACGGGAATTCCGACCCTAGAGCAGCAACCAAGGTTTGCCTGGACGCCAATCAAAGACTGAAGCTGCGTACCATTGATGAGTACAACTCGAGGATAGGTATTAACAAGCTGATTACTTCGACGTTTGCTGCGCTTGGTTTGTTTTACCTGCGTGAACAGCTTGACTCCACCGCTGAATGGGGCCTAAGCGCTTGGAGAAACAGGGCAATCGATCCACAAAACGATGACGCGCTCGAGAAGTGGATTGGGTTCTTGCGCGCCCACAAGGATAAGGTCGGTCTCGTAGATCTTGGCGAGAAGGGAGGCTGGTTTGTTAAAGCGAAGATCGATCAAAAGCACCGATTCAAGAAAAATCGTAGGTTTTCACAAGCCGACCAAGCCAAAGGGGACCGGTTGACATCGAAGGAGATTCGACAGTTTCTTGGATCCCCAAATATAGCTGCGGCTGAAGCACTATTCTACCCAATGAGTCCAAAGAAGCAGGAGGCACTCAACGCATGGGTCTATAGAGCGTTGTTTCGTCGAACCAGCAAGCTCGGTCAGGACTTCACAATCAAGGAGCTACGTGCAAAGGTCCACTTCAACACCGCTAGCGATCCAGACTATCAGCCACCAAAGGATCCAGATACCGTGGTAACGCCCACTTGGCAAGACACAGGAGTGGCCACCCAGAGTCGAAAGAAAATCAATAAGAATAGGCCAATCACGGTGAGTGAATTTCGGCATATGGAAAAGCTGAAGAAGACCAATCCCGATAGCTTTAATGTCTATGGAGAGACACCGCCGCCACCGCCATAGCGGTAACGTCCGTGTATCGCGAGCTGGCTATCATACGCGTCAGCAGTTCTCGGGCCTGTCGTTGGCCCGGCAGGCATGCCGGGTGTCTCTTGTGTCCTTGTCTGGGTGGGCTTTGAGCACCCGCTTGGTCGAAGGATGCTCCGGAGCTAAGAACGGCGACGTGACCACCGGCTGCTGCACCCTAGGGATCGTTCAAACACCATGTCTCACGAGCGACTGGGCCCACCGGTGAATAGATGCGAAAGCTAAAACGCGAGATGATCTCGAACAAGACGAGGAAGAAGGGAAGCACGGAGTGGGAACAGGATAGATCCAAAGCGTTCGACAAGTCGGCTTTCACGAGATCAAATCGGCTACATTCACCATCTACCCCGGCGGCTCCAAAGGTGCACGGATGGCTGGCCAGTGTTTGGCGGGGAGAGTTTGCTGCATTGTTCTTCGGTACCGTAGCGACATCAACAGGTCCTCTATGTGTAGGAGAATGCGTTCCTCCACCTCCAATCCTACCTTCGTTACTGGGTGTCACCACGGCGCCATCATCGGGTGTGGTCACGACACCGGTGGGCCGTTGCAGTCATCCACAGAATCAGCAGATCGATCCAGACTCCACGAGTCTGGATCGATCAGTGGCTCCCCTATCCTCTACGCATCAATAAAAGAATACCCATGCATCGATAGCATTTGGGAGCAACGTCCACCTGCCAGTGTTAGTCAGTCGTAATCGGTCGCGACTCCTCGAGATTCTTCTGCTCTACGGCCGCTCTCTCTGTGGACAGGCTCAGTCCCTCCGCCTGCGTCAGTCGCTGGCCCACCTTCGCAGCGAGTTTGGGCGCGGAGAGGATGATCGCTACACCGACGATGATCCAACCCCCGGAGACAACAGGGAACCACGCCGACGCACCAGTCGGATAGGGAATCACGTTGCGATAGAGGGTGTAGACGATGAGGACCCCAGCCAGAATCGGCAAGATGGTCTCCCAAGTCGGGACAGAACCACGCTCCTTGACAAAGAGCAGCGTCACCGCGCCGATCGTCGCTAGCAAATAGACAAACAAAATGATGAGCGTACCAATCGTGCCGAACCAGAGAAACTCGTCAAAGGCGGTGGCACCGAAGGCGATTGCCGAGATCCACGAGATCGCTAGGATGACTCCGACGATCAACGTCGCAGCACGCAGTGGTGTCTCTGTCTTGGCGTTCACCACTCCGATGCCCTTCTCGCCAAAGGAGTCCCGAGAGAGCGAGTAGGCCAAGCGAGACGCGCCCACCGTCGAAGCAAGCGAACAGCCAAAGGCCGATACCACCGTTCCGAGGGTGACCACGTTGCCGAGCCAGGAGGCGACATAGGTTGAGCCAAGCGTCCCAAGCAGCGAACCGGTGTTGGCGAAGGTGCTCAGTTGGTGTGCACCTGTTCCAAAGCCCATGACCTCGACGGCAGTCACAAAGATGAAGTAGATTCCACCAAAGATCGCTGTACCCACAATGGCTCGCGGAATATCGCGCCGGGGGTGTTTTGACTCCTCACCGAGGGTGGCCGAGGCCTCAAAACCGGCGAAGGAGAGGAAGCCAAAGACGACCCCCAGGAACAGCGCTGAGAAGCCAACGGTCTGGGATGGTTCAAAGACTGTCATGGTGAAGTGCTGGCCCTGCGGTCCATGACCAACGATGAGCTTGATCAGCACAATCACCGAGAGAATGACGATGAGAGCCACGGTGGTGAGTTCGGTTCCCAACAACACACGGGTGCCGTTCTTCGCTGGTCGAATAGCGAGATACCACACGCCCACTAGTTCGATCGCCGCCACCAAGAAGGGTGCCCAGGTCGGAGGTGAGGACCAGATCGACAGGCTCTGCAGAAGCGCAGTCAAGAAGATCGCCGACGCCATCGCGGTCAGTAACCCATAGAAGATATAGGTGCCCATCAGCGACCAACCGGCGACCACACCGGCTCGTGGACCAAGGGTCGCGCCGACAAAGCCATAGACGGAGCCGGAGTGATGAAATCGTTGGGTGAGGCGCGCGAAGACGTAGGCGATAAAGAGCACGCCAACCAGTGCGATTACAAAGGTCAATGGAACCGCCCGTCCTACCGTCCCCACCGAGCCCTGTGGGTTGATGTTGGCGGCCATGGAAGGTGCCATCAACGCAACTGAGACACCGACTACCTGCCAGAGCGAGAGGCTCTTGGCAAGCTTTGGTCCTGGCTGATCTGTCATATCCCCCTCCACTTCTCACAACCCCTGACCCCCGTCGCATCCTACCCATGAATAGGATGGACCTAGCGAGATCGAACCGTTGCGTAACAATGTTTTAGCACGTTCAGTTGATACAGGTAGCGTATTTTTGTTAACATTTAATTGCCGACGCCAAAAGGGGGACAATGATGATCGAAGGACAGGCACCTCTGCTCGATGAGGGCAAGCTGCATGCCGCGGAGACCCGTCTGGGTAAACACGAGATCGACGCGATTGCACTGACCTACGTGGATAACGCCGGCATCGTTCGTGTCAAGGCCATCCCTGTCGAGCGGTTGGACTCTGCGCTCCGCAACGGCGTTGGCATGTCGCCGGTCTTTGACGCCTTCATCTTCAACGATGCGATCACCCAATCACGGTATTCAGGAGGTCCGATGGGTGATCTCCGTCTCTTCCTCGATCTCGACTCGCTCGCTCCGATTCCGGCGATGCCTGGGTGGGCCTTTGGCGCCGTCGATCGCTTCGAGCAGTCGCTCACCCCCCATCCCAACTGTTCGCGCGGATTCCTGCGCCGTCAGCTCGCCCGTCTCGCAGAGCGAGAGATTATCCCCAAAATGGGATTTGAGATCGAGTGGGTCATCTCCAAGGGTAGTGACCAGCACTTCGTGCCGGCGACCGACGGATCAGCCTACGGACTCGGCCGCATCGTCGATGTCGCTGACTACTCACGAGCGCTCCTTCTCAACCTACGCAACGCTGACCTACTCGTCGAGCAGTTTCACCCCGAGTATGCGCCCGGCCAGTTTGAGGTCTCACTGCCCGCGACGGCTCCGCTCGCTGCCGTCGATAGGCTCATCCTCGCCAAGACCATCATCAGGGCGACTGGCCGTACCTTTGGACTCACCACCTCCTTTGCCCCAGTCGTGGAGGTCAACGGCGTCGGCAACGGCGGCCACGTGCACCTGAGCGCGACCAAGGCGAACCTGCCGATCTTTGGGGGCGGTGCGGGTCCGGGCAAGCTCACTCCAGCCGGAGCCGCTGCGGTTGCCACCCTCCTCGACTGGCTCCCAGGTCTCCTCGCAATCGGCGCACCCTCGCCAGCGAGCTATCTCCGACTGGTGCCGAGTCACTGGGCGGGAGCCTTTCAGTGTTGGGGTATCGAGAACCGCGAGGCTGCGCTACGACTGGTGGCTGAGTCCAAACTGGTGAACGCGAACAACGCCAACCTCGAGGTCAAGTGTTTCGATCAGAGTGCCAACCCCTATCTCGTTGCTGGCGCCCTGCTCGCAGGGTTAGCAACGAGCCTGGATGGTGGGCCGCCATTACCTGATCCGGTAGGGTCAGATCCCGTCGGTCTCCCCAATGTAATTCGACTTCCCCAATCACTCGATGAGTCGCTCGCCAAGCTCTGGACACTCAAGCCTCTGCTTGACGCGATGGGCCCTGAACTCACCGAGGCCTTCACCGCGGTGCGCAAGGCCGAGCTCGCCCACTTCGAGTCGGCCACGCCCGAGCAGATCGTCGCCCAGACACGGTGGGTCTACTGATGACCCAGAGCACCGTCGCCGAGGTCATTCGCGCACAAGTCGATTCACTCACCAAGTCAGAACGCAAGATCGCAAAACTTCTCCTTGAGGACTACCCCGTCTCCGGACTCGCTGGCATCCCAGCGATCGCTGAAGCGGCTGGGGTCAGCGCACCAACCATCGTCCGTTTTGTCACCAAACTCGGCTTCAAAAACATCGCCGAGATGCGCGAACAACTCCAGAATGAGATCAGCACCCGTCTCGCCTCACCGCTCGAGCGACTCGGGCCCAGCGAAGACCATGCCCCGATTACCCTGCTCGGCACCTCTGAGGCGGAGCTCCTTGATGCGGTCACGCGAAGTTTTGTCTCAGTCAACCCCAACGAGCTCGAACAGTTTCTCCAGTATCTCTGTGATCTCGACCGCGAGATTGTCCCCATTGGCGGGCGCATCTCCCATGTGCTCGCCCAGCATCTCTCCTGGTCCTTACAGGTGCTCAGACCAAAGGTACGAGTCGCACGTTCATCGCCCGGAGAGCGGATCAACCTCCTCCTTGATGTCGATGATCGTTCGGTGGTCGTGGCCTTTGACTACCGGCGTTATTCGCCAGACACCATCCGCTTCGTCGAGGTCGCCAAGGCCGAGGGAGCCACCGTCCTCCTCGTGACCGACCCCTATCTCTCCCCTGCCGCCAAGAACGCCGACGTGGTGCTCACCTCAGCGATCAGCTCCTCAGGGGTCTTCGATGCGTTGACCCCCTCCTTCGCACTCGTCGAGGCACTCTTGAGCTTGATCGCGAAGCGTCTCGGGGGTCCAGCCACCGATCGTGTGGCCAAGTATGAAAAACTCACCGTACGGATCCTTGAGAACGACCGCAACATCATCGGCTCCTACCGTGGACAGGGATAACGAATATGCCAGCTGCACAACGCAAGAACACAGAGCTCGCTACAGCCATCGCTGCACTCCCCCTCGTCGATCACCACTGTCATAGCTTCTACTCCGCACCTCTTACCGATAGCCAGGTCGAGGACAACCTCACCGAATCACCGGACGCACGAGCAGCACGCACCTCGACCTTTGACTCCAACCTCGGACTCGCCGTGCTCCGCTGGGCCGGACCTTTGTTGGGCCTTGAGCCCCCGGTCGCACCCCAGGCCTATCTCGATGCGCGACGATCACTCACCCCAGGCGAGCTCGTCAACCGTTCACTCACAGGTGCCGGGGTGAGCGACCTCCTCATCGACACCGGGTTCCATGCTGAGGATCTCATTCCATTGGCCGAGCTCGCGACCCTCAGTCCTGCAAACGTCTATGAGATCCTGCGTATCGAGGCCCACGCTGAGCGGCTGCTCGCCGAGGTCGGGTCTGCAGAGGCCTTTGTCGATGCCTGGCCAACCTTCCTCGCGAACCTTGATCCTGGGGTGGTAGGTCTTAAATCGGTGGCTGCGTACCGATGCGGACTCGACCTCATGGGCGAGTGCCCTTCGCGTTCCGAGATCCTCTTCGCGTTAGGTCACGAACTCACCCACGCCCCTCTTCGTCTCACCGATCCCACGGTGATCAGCTACCTCGTCATCACCGCTATCGAGATCACCCGGTTGCCTCTTCAGTTCCATGTCGGTATCGGTGATCCAGAGGTACGACTGGCGACCGGACGCCCCGGGCATCTTCAAGACCTGATCGAGTTTGCCAACCGGCTCAGGACCCCGATCTGTCTCCTGCACTGCTACCCCTATCACCGCGAGGCCGCCCTCCTCGCACACGACTATCCCAACGTCTACCTTGATCTCGGACTCGCACTCAATTTTGTCGGTCCGCGGGCGACCGAAGTCCTGGCCGAGACGCTAGAACTCGCCCCCTACGCCAAAGTGCTGTACTCCTCTGATGCATTTGGCCTCCCGGAACTGAACTACCTCGGGGCCGTGCAGTTTAGGACCGCACTCACCAAGCTCCTTGGAGACTTAGTCGACCAACAGTATCTGGTGGATCGTAGCGCCCTGCGCCTAGCGGAGTTGATGACCTCTGCCACCGCCAAGGAGTTATACCGACTCTGAATCTGGCCAACGGCCTCGAACCGACCAAGTTGAGCCACTATCTCCGTTGACAGACAGGGTCATGATCACGTACCATCTCAGAGCCGACAAATGAAAACCTTCCAAGTGCTGCGTGGATGTCTCTGATCGTTGTCGGAGCGGTGGGGGTGGTAGCACGGCCCACGATTGAGTTCTCGACACACCAGAGCTTCCTTGCCGGGATGGTGAAACGATCATTGGTGCCTATGGCTGACTGATAACACTGCGTCATAACAGAGTCCAGCTACATGGAGCGGAATTTCCCCAGAACGGTGCCACGCCGACGAATTGAGAACGCTTTCGCAACAACGCAAGGTGGCCACCCCCCTGGACCACCTGAAGGAAGTTCCCGGGTTAGCTGCCGATGTCACGATGTTGCACAGACTGGTTGGGCTCGGAGAACACACGAGTTATTCGCATCGGGGACGCTGCTTGACCTTGGACGAGGTCGCTCGCTTACACGTGTTTGAACAATGGAAAGTTTCGGCCGACTCAACACACTCGTCGCTCCACTCGAAGACTTCGTGGGGCCGCAGCGGCCGGCTATCACGTCGCAGAAACCGATGCTGTGGTGCAGGTGGGCAACAAGGGCGCCCTCACATGCACTTGCACGCGAGAGAGGCAGACCTGGTACCACCTCGCCACTCATTCGATTCTCTTGAGACTCATCTCACCGCCCGTGATCTGTCGAGGATACTGTGGAGACTGGCACCCAATACGACCGTCTACGTATGCGAAAACCCAAGAATCGTTGAGGCGGCCTCGGATGCAAGATCTCAGGCAGCAGTGGTCTGCACCTTCGGCAACCCCAATTCGGTCGTCTTGGATCTCCTCTCGCACCTTCATGGTGCCGGTGCAGCCTTTCGATACCATGGCGACTTCGATTGGCCGGGTATCGCCATCGCCAACCGGATCATGGCCCATGTAGGTGCTATCTCATGGCAAATGGGCTCCACCGACTATCTGGCCGCGGTCGTGTCCGCCACTGGAGAGCTTCCGCCACTGACGGGCAAGCCGATATCTGCTAGCTGGGATTTGGCGCTTGAGCAGGCAATGTTGGAGGTGGGTCGAGTGGTCCACGAAGAACTCGTACTTGACAGGCTCCTCGCGGACCTTGTCTCTTGAAGTCGCAGGCTCAAAAACATCCCCGTTGAATGCAGCAGAGCTGCCTTCCCCTCGAAATGTGCACTGTGCTCGTCGCCGGGGTGCTGACCTCCTCCGTGTCAACCAAGCTGTTGTGGATCGGCATTCAGTACAACCGCTGCTCCGATGGCCCAGCACGAGCCAATCGGTGACTCTTGCCTCTGGAAGGCCCCTCGGAGTGCTGTACCAGTTGGATCCTGCGGCTGAGAGGTCATCTTCGTTGATAGGGAACCTGCCGAAACCACCTAACCCATCTTTCGATTCCTCCCTCACAACCCCCAGCTGAGCGGGTTGGTCCTACTGGGTAGGGCAATCCCGATAGGGACCGCCCTTACAGGCAATACCGTTCAGCTAAGCACCAGTACACAGATCTGCGATGGATGCTCGGGTTGAGGCCAGTGATGGTGATGAAGACGTTTGGCCGCCCACTCTAAGAACTTTGCGCTTGACTACCCGAGGGTTAGAACGCAATCGACGTG
>NZ_DAHVNP010000067.1 GCF_027319265.1 Ferrimicrobium sp.
GGCCCGTGGAAGACCTTAGTCTTGCGTCGCTCCCTGCCAGTAGCGGGATCTTGACCTAAGTAAACCTGCAATCGCCAGGTATCCGGTTGGCCCTTGTGGGGAGTGATACTTCCGCGCATGTGATCACACTACCAGCAAGCAATCGCTCCACGGATACCTATCCGTATCACATCCGTATCACGCAACTTTTAGAGCGTATAGTGCTCCACGCAATACTGCCTCTGAGCTGGGCGTTCCTGGCTGGCGGGCCAGGGCTCGAACCTGGAACCTCCTGATCCAAAGTCAGGCGTTCTGCCGATTGAACTACCCGCCACTGCAACCTGATACCCTACCATACGCTCGAATCGATGCCGACCAATCCGCAGCAGGAGACAGAGGGCTACGCCAGAGCGACTAGCATCTCTGACTCATGGGATCATTGATTAAGAAGCGCCGTAAGCGCATGCGCAAAAAGAAGCATAAGAAGATGTTGAAGAAGACGCGCTGGCAGCGACGCGCTGGTCGTTAACTGATTCACGGTTTAATAACCCCTCTGGCGTTGCCAGAGGGGTTATTCTTTCGACGTCGTTGTAGCTCGGCGAAGACGTGGCTCTGCGTGACAGCCGACAGCCACCACCTCTCCCACAGCACTCGGCAACATCGCCGCATGTGCATTGGAGCCGCCTCGCTCCGCCACAAGGCCAAGCTCTGCAAAACTCCCCTCGATGAACAGAGTGGAGCCTGATCCGGCGAGCAACACTGGACGAAGGAACCTTGCGTGCAACTCCTCACTCAATGCGCGCAGTCTCGGTTCGACCTCGCAGGCTGCCAAGAAGAGATCGTTATCGCCTCCATCACTACCTATTCGATCAAAGGCCCGATAGACGGCGACCGTCGAGATTGAGAACTCAGGCAAAAAGAGGATGTAGTGCCGTTCGATGTCTCCAAGAGCTTCGACTTGGTCGCCAATCCCACCGACGCGGACATGCCCACCGACCAAGGATGGCGGGACATCGGCCCCGAGACGTGCGACTTCACCAAGGTCCCCGTGATAACCAAAGTGACGCAATATGGCGGCTGCGTCGCTTGACCCGCCTCCCAAACCTGCACCCTGAGGGATTCGCTTTTTCACCTCAACATGAGCCGATATCCCCAGAAAATCAAGGGCTCTGATAACTGAATTAGCGCTGTCGACAGCAACCTGGTAACGGCTGGCTCCACCCAAAAGAGGATCTGCGACCATTGTCACGACGCTTGGTTCATGCGTGGCGCGGATAGAGAGCACGTCGGCAAGAGAGAGCGAGACCATATCGGCTTCAATTTCATGGTATCCATCGGCCCGACGGGAGACAATTTTGAAGCGAATTGTCAGCTTCGCAGGTGCCTCAAGCTGGAGCACCAAGGCCAGCCTCCTCTAGAGCTCGCCCAATAGCAATCCACTCGTCGAGGAGCAAGGACTCGGGACGACGCGTCACCGCAATGCCTAGCGATCCAACAATGGCACCTTGCTCAGGAGTCAGTGCTCGCCGTAACATCTGACGACGGTGTCCAAAGGTCAACCGAACAACCCAAACGATGGTGTCATACAACCGTGGATCAACTATGGACAGAGGGTCACGCACGCGATCGAGACGTATCACCTTTGAACCCACCTTGGGCGGAGGCACAAAGACTGAAGCTGGTACGGTGAGGACTTGGCGCGTACTCGCCATGAGTGCAACATGAACTCCAAATGCCGAGGAATTACGGCTACCGACTGGTGCCAGCAGCCGGTCGGCCATCTCTGCTTGAACCATTACGATCACCGACTCAACATACCATGCGCGTTCGAGAACACGAAGGATAATCTGGGAAGCGATATTATAAGGGAGATTACCGACGACGACAGTAGGAAGAAGATCGAACCCGGCATGAATAAAGTCGAAAGCCAGGATATCGTCGTTGACGACTTCAACGTTCGTGATTCCCCGCTCCATCAGTGTTGATTGCAATTCAGCCGTGAGCGCACGGTCTGCCTCGACCGCTAGCACCTGCTCGAAATACTCAGCAAGGAAAACTGTAAGCGATCCCGCACCAGGACCTACCTCAATCGCCCGAGCCTTCTGCCCGATGGAGGCCTCATACGCTATTTTCCGAGCGATGTTTGCGTCGACGAGAAAGTTCTGACCCAACGCACGGGACGGCTCAAAGCCTTGCGAGAACAACCGCCGATGCAGTTCAGATTTCGAAACACCCGTGGTCAACTATTGCCAGTGTAGCACTGCCTCCGTAAGCCCTTGGCCAAGAGGTGCGATGTTGGCAAAAGAGGCGGGAGAGAGGTCAAGAATGCGACCACCGACATACGGGCCACGATCGTTGACCACGCACTGTGTTGATGCACCGGTGTTGGCATTGGTCACCGTCACGACTGTCCCAAACGGCAAACCAGGCGACGCGCAGGTCCCAGCAGGTGAACCGTACCAAGAGACAACACCTGACTGGCTGTACTCTGGTGGAGGAGGAGGAGGTGGTGGTGGAGGTGACGTCACAACCGGCAAGGGAATCGGTAATGGTCCCGGAGGCGGAGGCGGAGGTGCCGCCAGCTGCGTCATTCCTGCAGTAGCATCTGCGATTGACCCCAAGCCGGCAATAACCGCAAGGCCATTTTCATTCAAGAGTGTGACCTTGGATGTCGATGAATACAAAACTGGGAGCACTCCGCTGCCAACACTCGCTGAAGTGTGAGCAGTGGGTAGCTGACGCCCAGCGGTGAGATCACTCGTCAGAGAAAAACTCCCTAACGGCATCACAACCGCCCAACTGGTCGCGACAAGCGAAGCAACACCGACACTGATCGGTACTGCCCTACTCATGCGAGCCAACTTCCTGCGAAGTCTCAGAGCGAAATCCTTCCACTCGGCAATAGGACGGCAGATTTGCCTAAGCGAATCTGCATGTAGCTCAAGAGCCTTGGCCAACCTAGCCTGATGAAGTTACTCCTCCGTCACTTCTCAGCCGATTTTATAGATTTTTATGCTGTAATTGGAACACTTCTATGGTATTCTGCCACGTCTGGCCCGCGAATTTCGTGGGGTCGACGCCTCGAAGTTCGGCAAGAAACGAACCGGTGATCGCCACGTTGCCGATGTGATTCGGCCGGCCCCGAAGGGGTACCGGTGCCAAGTAGGGTGCATCAGTCTCAACCAAAACCCGCTCCAAAGGAGCGACCAAAAAGGCCTGACGGACCTCCTCGGCGTTCTTGAAGGTTGCAATCCCCGAGAACGACAGATAAGCACCATAGTCGAGCGATCTTCTCGCCTCAAGAGGGCCACCTACGAAGCAATGCATAATCAGACGGTCCGGAACTCCCTCATCATCGAAGATCCGGAACGTATCCTCCCAGGCGTCGCGGGTGTGAATGACAAGTGTCCGATCAAAGCGTTTTGCGAGCGCGATCTGGGCCCGGAACGCCGCCTCCTGGTCTTTTGGATTCGAGTACTCATAGAACAGATCGAGTCCACACTCGCCAACCCCGCAGACGATCTCGGGGTTCTCCTTGATCATCCCTTCGAGGGTCTCGAGGCTCTCCTTGCTCGCCGAGTCCGCATCGTGTGGGTGAATCCCCACCGCAACCCCGATGGTCAACTCGGGGTACTGTTGGCGCAGTTGGCGGGAGAGCCGTACCATCTCCGCGGACGATTCGACCGAGGTGCCGACCGCCACGAAGCCACCTACTTCCTGTTCTCTCATTGCATCGAGTTCGTCGCTCCAACCCTGGGCCGTCGGATGGGCATGCGAATCGAACCACATCAACGCCCTCCCTTGACCAAGCGCGGGAACAACGGTTCAGCACGCGCAAGTTCGCACACCTCTCCACCGGCGACCCATTCGAGAGGTCCTAGCTCATGCCACCCCAACCGCGCGAGCACTCCCGCACTCGCGTCTGGGACTGCAGGAATGAGAAGTGCTGTGGCGAGTCGAAGCGCCTCCCTGACCACACCGAGACACCATGCACTTGCAGGGTCATCCACAGGCTGGCGCCACGGCTCGTATTGCTCAAGGAGCGAGTTCGAAAAGCGCACCATCTCCATGGCCGCGCCAAGGGCAGCATTTGGACGGAACTCATTCCAGGCAGCGACTCCTTCCAACCACATCGCTTGTAACGGCTCAATTCTCTCATCTAAGGCCGGAACAGGTGGAGTCCTGCCCCCCAATTTTTGCACAATCAGTGCGACCGTTCTTGAGACAAGATTACCAAGATCATTCGCAAGATCAGCGTTATAGGTCGCACGCAAACGCTCGAGTGAGACGTCGCCATCCGACCCGAAACTAGTAGCAGAAAGTAAGTAATAACGAAGTGCATCAGAGGATAACTCCCGGACGACACTCAGTGGATCGATCTGATTGTGGCTTGACTTCGACATTTTAGCGCCGTCCACCAAGAGCCATCCACTCACGAGCAGCTGTGATGGTGGATCGATGCCCGCCGCCAAACACATCGCTGGCCACCAGACAGCGTGAAAACGAATGATGTCCTTACCTAACAGGTGATGAACTGCCGGCCACCAGTCTGCGAACCGGGTGTCATCTTCCCCATAGCCAATGGCGGTAAGATAGTTAATCAGAGCATCGTACCAAACGTAGAAGACGTGCTGATCATCCCATGGAACCTGCACACCCCAGGTAATGGAGGTCCGGGTAATCGAGATATCTTTGAGCCCCTGTCGGAGGAAACCAAGAACCTCATTGACTCTAAATTCGGGCGTCACCTGAATCTTGCCTGATTCGTAGAGTTCAATCAGCCGATCGGTAAATGCGGAGAGTTTAAAGAAGTAATTCTCCTCGCTCATCTCGGAGACTGGTCGCTCATGCACGGGACACCGGTTGCCGTCAAGGAGTTCGCTCTCCTCGTAGTAGGCCTCACAGGCGACACAGTAGAGACCGACGTAGTAACCCTTCTCGATGAAACCATTCTCGTAGATAGCAGTCAAGAACTTCTTGACGGTCTGATGATGACGATCCTGTGTTGTCCGGATGAAATCATCGAAAGAGATCGCAAGCTCTTTCCACGCACCCACGAACCGGGTAGCGGTCTGGTCGACCCAGGCCTGCGGCGATATCTGGTGCTCCTCGGCTGACTGCTGAATCTTCAACCCATGCTCATCGGTTCCCGTCAGGAAAAGGACCTCGTCCCCGAGCAACCGATGCCAACGAGCAAAGGCATCTGCATTGATCGCGGCATAGGCGGTGCCCAGGTGCGGATCACCATTCACATAGAAGATGGGTGTCGTAATATAGAAGCGACTCATTCTGGCAATTCCAATCCATCGTTGCTGTCGAACGCTAGTTTAACTCGACCGCGTTCCATTGGATCGACTCGAGAGCATCAGTTGATAGGCATCCCGGTTGGGCACCGCTTGAACCTGCGCATAGATTGCGGCCGCCTCCTTGGTTCCCAGCGTCGATGCGGCGAGTGCGTGCAGCAATCGATCACCCTCGACTTCGGATGGCGCCACTGCTGGGGCCTCTTCGACTACAATCACCCATTCCCCTTTGGGCTCCGTACCCGCGAGCCACTCCAGCGCTTCGGAGAGGGTCATCCAGTGCATGGATTCGTGCAGTTTGGTTAGCTCACCAAGCAGCAGCACCTGGCGAGAAGGATCGTGCGCAGCAAGCTCGGCACAAGTCTCATGCAACCGTCGAGGCGATTCCAGGATGACTCCGACAGAGGGAGCCCTCATCACGTTCGCGACCATCTGCGACCGTTCCACCCCGCGACGAGGGAGAAACCCATAGAAGCAGGCGGTGCTCGCCATCCTCGGCCAAAGTGCCAATGCTGCGGTGAGTGCCGACGCTCCTGGAATCACGCGAACCGTCCCACCATGACGAAGGGCAAGTTCCACGAACCCAGCTCCGGGATCCGACACACCGGGCATGCCTGCATCCGAGACGAGTGCCACATCACCGGTCTCCAGGGAGGCGAGAAACTCCACCTCAGTGATGTGCTGCCTACCTTGATAGCTGCGGACCTCGCGGGGGGTGATCCCCACCAGATGACAGAGTCGACCAAGGACGCGAGAGTCCTCCGCTATCACAAGATCGACCGTGCTCAAGCACTCGCGAGCGCGCGGGCTAAAGTCTCCCAGATTGCCGATCGGAGTACCGACCACAAAGAGCGTGCCGCTCATGACTTGATCATCAGCCGATCCCCGATTCCTGGCGTCGCAACCGCCACTACATGCCGAGGCAACACGATAACCCTAAGGGATGAAACCATTAACCAGGGGCGTAGGGCACGTAGTTCACGCACACGACGAACAACTAATTCCTTATCGAGGAAGAGTGCTACTCCATTGGTTGCCCTCCCGACTCCTGGCCACAGCACAACGCCTGCACCGAGATCAATGGCCATGTCAATTGCTGCGCGCATTGACCAGCTCATCGATCGTGCCAACATGAGCGAGGCGAGAACCTGACCACGCGAATCAAGTAACCACGCCATGGTCACTACACGTTAAAACGAATCTCGAGGACATCACCATCGGCGACAAGATAGTCCTTGCCCTCCAATCTCAGCTTGCCCGCCGCCTTTGCCTTCGACCACGATCCAATCGCCAGGAGATCCTCCCAGAAGATAACCTCGGCGCGGATAAATCCGCGGGCGAGGTCAGAATGAATCACCCCAGCACACGCCACCGCGTTGGAACCCGCACGGAAGGTCCAGGCGTGGGACTCCTTATCGCCGGTGGTGAAGAACGTACGCCGATCGAGGGCGCGATAGGCAGCCTCGGCGATACGATCAAGCGCCGGGCGCTCGATACCAAGTGCCTCTAACATCTCCTCTCGCTCCTCCTGGCTGAGACGAACCAGTTCGGATTCGAGTTTGAGACTTGCTGACAGCACCACCGGATCACCGCCGAGTTGCGCCGCCACCTTTGCTTCAAGCTCTGGATCACCTTGCGGAGTCTCCTCGTCGGTGTTGATGACCGCCAAGACTCGCTTGTTGGTCAGGAGAAAGGAGTTGTGCAAGATGGCGAGCACCTCACTACTCAAGCCAGCCCGGTAAATAGGTGTCCCCTCCTCCAGTGCAGCACGGGCGACCTCCAGGGCTTCGATCTCTCCACCAAGGGACTTATCAGCTCGCGCGGCACGCTTTCTTCGATCGAGGGTGCCCTCAATGCTCCCGAGATCGGCGAGCGTCAACTCCAACTCCAGCGTCTCGAGACTCGACAGCGGGTCACTCTCCCCTGGTATCTGATCATCTTCAAAAGCCCGTAGGACATAGACAATGCCGTCGACTTCACGAATCTGGCCAAGAAAGCGATTGCCTAATCCCGCACCGGTGGAACTCCCTGAAACAAGTCCCGCGATGTCGGCAACCTGGATATGGGCATAGACGAGTTTCTTGGACTCATGCAACACTGCGAGCTTGTGCAGACGTTCATCAGGTACAACCGCCTCTCCCACCACGCTCTCCGTAGTCGAGAAGGGATGAGGCGCCACCAAGGTCTCCGACCCCGTGAGCGCGTTATAGAGGGTCGATTTGCCAGCGTTTGCGAGGCCAACCAGGCCGAGACGTTCCATACTCCAAAGCCTACCGCTCAATACCACTTCTCCGAAGGGTGGCGAGACTAGCCCCTGTGGCCGACTAGCCTGTCTCACCTATGTCAAAGAGAACAGTCAAGAGAAAACTGCGGGCCAAGAAGAAGGCGAACCATGGGAAGAAGCCGAACTGCGGTCGAGGCTAGTAGCGTCCTCGAGATCGCGACGCTGTTCACGGGTCGATCGCATCACTCTGGGATGACCGGAGAATCTTGCTGGCCTGCACGATGAGTTGAAACCGTCGCAGAGACAGTTGCATCCTGCCAAAGGCAGGGGAATTTGGGCAGGTCAGGCAATGAGAGACGGGGCGAGCCTCGCTCGGTTGGGCTGTCCCAAAGTCGACACCAAATCGGTTCTCTCGCTGCCCAAAGCAGGTCGGCTAGGTCGAAGGAGCGTGGGCGTATCAAGGACCACGACCGACTCACAGCTGAGTTCACCCATCAAACACACTCACCCGCAGGACGAATGCGATAGCCGGAACGGGCCGCCAGTCTTGACAGAAAGGCACCTCCCCCGACAGAATGGTTCCTCTCCGACGGCGTGGAACTTCGGGGTCGCATCGACCATGACCAACACAAGCGTCCACGATCCGGTCCTCTCATTAACCATGTGAAACGTGCTGAAGGGATCGTCTCGACCGGCCGGGGTTGTTGGCGTTTACTCTTCTACCTATTCGACACTTGATTGGATCGAGGTGACGAAGGGGCCGTAGGCACGCAGTAACGATAGGGACTCAGGGCTTAAAGAGCATCAGGTAAAAGGCGACGAGATACAGTACCACTACAACCTGTTGGGTCCGCAGGACGATGAGGCCTTGCGAGTGGATCTCAGCGTCGCTACCTGCTACAGCACCTACCTCCGGTACCGATGCCAAGAGCGCACCCAACGTACGCTGCGCCGGCCAGCCGCGCGCGGTCAAGAGACCAAGGGTGATCACCCAGATCGTGACTGCTGCCAAGAACCAAATCTGGCTGATGTCTGCGGCATCGCGGAGCACCAGCAGGCTAATCCCAAAGACTGGCACAAGGATGACACACCATTGCGCCAGCGATATCCTGCCATCAAAAAACCGCCGTACCGACTCGCTCGGTCCCAAGTGCGCGGCGTCACGGGCAGTCCATCCCGCCATTGCGTTGGAGCCAAAACCGATCAGTCCTATTCCAACGTGAAAGATGAGGAGCACAACATAGAACGGGTTGTTAATCGCTAGATGCACCAGAACACCCTTGAATACTTCACCTTCGCCATAGCTTCCCTGTCACTTCAGTGACTGCATCGAGTGCATAGTCGATATCGGCGGCGTCGAGCGATGCCGCGTAGGAGAAGCGCACTTGGCTCAACGCCTCTTCACGAGCGTAACCAAGGGCGCGCAACACATGCGATGGCTGCATCGCTCCGGAAGCACACGCCGCTCCTGCGGAGGCATAGACGCCACGCTCGTCCAGGAGAAAGAGAATGTCCTCTGCGCGTAGGCCACGAAAGACTGCACTGGTCATTCCCACCCGGGACTCCTCGGAGCCTACGATGATAATTCGTTGATCGAGAGCGACCAATCCCCGTTCCAGCCGCTCCTGCAGAGATCGACAGACCTGTCGATGCTGCTCGCTCTCCCTCTCGGCCGTGAGCAACGCATGAACGCCTGCCGCTGCAAGTGGGACCGACACCGTTCCAGCGCGCAGGTCATACTCCTGGGGGCCCCCAACCAAGAGCGGTGTGATCTCAACCCCACGTCGTCGAAGCACCACCCCCACTCCAACTGGACCGCCTACTTTATGTGGGCTCAAAACGCCAAAATCAACCCACTCCATCGTCTCTGCGATCCCACCCCAAGGTGCAAGCGCGACAAGGTCGGAGGCCACGAACGCAGAAGGATTGAGCCGCTTCACCAGCGAGCTCAACGCACGAACTGGCTGAATGACCCCTGTCTCGTTATTCGCTCCCATGATGATTAGGGCGTTAATGGTCTTTGGCGAGGCCTTCAAAGCCTCCATAGCCGGTACCAGATCGACGATTCCTGATGGAGTCATCGGGAGCCAAACGACCCGATCACCCAAGCGTTTCAGTGGTTCCATCGCGCAGCTATGTTCTATCGGTGTGGCAAAGATCATGCCAGGTCGCTCGGCAGCTACACGGACTGCCCAATTCATCGATTCTGTCGCACCGGAGGTGAAGAGAACTTCATCAGCCGCCACGCCAAAAGCGTGAGCGGCTCGCGTGCGGGAGAGTTCAAGCTGATGCTTCGCGGCAGCTCCAGCAGCGTGCCCGGAGGCTGGATTCCCAAGAGTCGCACGTACCGCGTCGACGTACGTCGCTACGACTTCCTTTGACATCGGGGAGGTCGCCGCATGATCGAGATAGACTTCCACGTCTCCTGAGTCTACGGATCCAACCAGCACCGTTGCGCTGCAACCTCAGCCCCTCCTCATCGAGTCGCAACCTCGCGCAGCGCCATCACGCCTTCGTAGACCTGTGCAAAACTGGTATAGAGCGGAGACGGGGCAAACCGGATACGCTCGGGGACGCGGTAGTCCACCAACACTCGATGATCGACAAAGAGGGAGTGCGAGAAGGCAAGAGCATCGGGATGCTCGAAGGTGAGATGTCCGCCCCGTTGTGCGACCTCGCGCGGTGATGCGAGTCTGAAGCCTTCTGGCGCCAGATAGGCATCGAAGAGCTCAAGGGCCAGCTGCGTTTGAGCGATCGACTTACTCCGAAGTCGTTCGATGCCCGCATCACAGACCACGCCGAGCGCACCCTTGAGCGCTTGGAGCTGCAGTACCGGGGGTGTGCCGACCAGAAAGCGTGCTATGCCAGGGGCAGGTTCGTATCGTGGCCCCATCTGGAACTGATCGGCCGCAGAGAACCACCCCCAGATGGGTTGCGTGAGCTCACTCTGGAGACGCGCTCGCGCATAGAGAAAGGCTGGCGAGCCTGGCCCCCCGTTGAGATACTTATAAGTACAGCCAACCGCGAAATCGACATCGCCATCGTCCAAGGCAATCGGTATCGCACCGACCGAATGGGAAAGATCGGCGACCAACATGCCTCCAACGCTGTGGACCGTATAGGCGATGCGAGCAAGATCGTTCAGTGCACCAGAACGGTAGTTGACCTGCGACACAACGACAAGCGCCACGTCATCATCGAGATAGGGTGCAAAATCGTCGACTGAGATCGGATCATTCATCGCGGTGGCCATCAGGCGAAGTTCTAGGCCATGGGCTGCGGCGATCCCCTCAAGGATATAACGATCCGTAGGGAAATCATTGGCATCGACCAGAAGCGCGCGACGATTTGGAACGAGCGAGAGGGCTGCGAGAATCGTCTTATATAGGTTCACCGAGGTCGAATCAGAGACGACGACTTGCCCGGGTGCGGCACCGAGCAGCTCTGAGCCCAACACGTCACCCAGCTGGGAGCTGAGTTCCGTCCAGTGCTCCCAACCCCGAATCAACTCTTCGCCCCACTCGTCATCGATGGCAGCAAGGATGGCGGCGCGGGCATCGTGGCTCAGACGACCAAGCGAGTTCCCGTCAAGATAATTGATACCAGACGCGTCGGAGACGAATCGACCCCGAAACTCTCCAAGCTCATCTGACTGGTCGAGCTGATCGATTCTCTGCCTTACCTCCGCCACCATAAGCCACCCCTCTCTTCCTAGGGTTACCCTAGCGAGACAGCAGCCCGCTCCCCACCTCGCTCGAATCGCTCCCTGCCTCTCGCAACACGCACCTACTCGACACGACAACGCTTCCGCTCGGGCGATTGACACCACCATGATCGACACCTGCCTTCTCGGTCCTATGCACCGCGCGCGTTGCTGCCAACGGCATCGCAGCTTCCCCGCTCGTGTAGCAGACCGAAACGGAACATCTCGGTGAACTCTCGGTTATACCTAGCACAACAATTCACGAAACTAGGGTCACGAGCTGCTAGCTTGAGTGGATAAAGGAGCGCCTGTGGATGCACATCAGTTGAGACTCGATCCCCTCACCGGTCGATGGGTAGTCGTCGCCGAGGGGCGACGATACCGACCAGCCGCAATCTCCCTCTCTTCGGAGGTATCACCAGAGGATCAGACCCGCCCCTGTCCGTTCTGTCCGGGGAATGAAGAGGCCACGCCTCCGGCACTCGAGACCTATGGACCAACGGGTTCCTGGCAGGTCAGGGTGGTTCCAAATCTCTACCCAGCCTTTCAAGGGGATGCCCCGATGGTCAGTGTCAGTCACGGACCCGTCTTCACCCAAGCCCCGGCCGCCGGGATACACGAAGTACTGATTCTATCGCCAAATCACGATGCAAAGTGGAGTGACTTCGATCAAGAACAGTCACGTGTCGTGATGTCAGCCATCCGGGATCGAACGGAGGCGCACGCGCACTCCAAAGCGATTCGCTACTCACAGGCCATCGTCAATCAAGGACGTGATGCTGGTGCATCCATGGCGCATCCCCACGCACAGCTCCTCGGCATGTCTTTTGTTCCCCGAGAACTCGCGGATGAACAGGCGGGGTTTACCCGATTTGTTGGCGGTTGTCTCCTCTGTACGACCGTTGCGCTTGAGGAGTCCATCGACTCACGGATTCTCTTCGCTAATGACCATCTCGCCGTCATCGCACCGTACTGGTCGTCGATCCCTTTCGAGCTCCTGATCATCCCAAGAGAGCACGGCCCCTACCTGCACCTAGCGGGTCCAGACGCCCTCTTTGGCGTCGGAGAAGCAATCACCGCTTCGCTGGCGACGATCCGCGAGAAAGTTGGACCCGTCGCCTACAATCTGGTTTTTCACTCCTCCCCCTATCGTGCTTTTGGCAACTTCCATTGGCACGCCCATGTCTATCCGAAGCTTTCTACGCTTGCTGGCTTTGAGATGGGTACCGGAGTGCCGATCAACATCGTCTCGCCGGAGCTCGCCATCGAAGTCCTAACGGACGGACCGCGTCACCTCGCCGTTGGGTAGTGCGGTTTCGACACCGCCACTCGCCCGTCGGTTTCTCCATGACCGGGCGTACACTCTGTATTCCCACTGCGGCAAGCGGGTAGTGCCACGATCGGGCAATTGCGCTTGAGAGAACGACCTTGCGTCCTTCCTACGAACCGTACCGATCGCCCTCGCAAGCTATTACGTCCGAACCTGACCGGCAACAAATCACGCAGTCGGCCAACGACTGGGCTTTCTTCGGGGTGGTAGGTGCGTGGTCATGGCCCACCAACACCAGCGGCCACGACGAAATGGCCAATCCGCGAGGACGCATCGAACAGCCAAGTCCCCAGCGATCTCGCCCGAGACCGCTATGTCGTAGCGAGTGCACTCTCGACGAAGGCCGCTCCTCGCAAACCCGCGTCATCACCAAGCTCGGCAGGACTCAGCCGCAGACCCGTCAGATACTTAGGAACACTCCGGTCAAAAACCTGCTGGGTGAGCTCAAGAACAAATGGATCCGAGAGGCCAAGTCCCCCACCAACGACGATCTTGTCCGGCGCTAACAACCAGGCAAGGTTCGAGAGGAGGATACCAAGCGCCTCAGTCACCCTGCTCAGCACCTCGCGCTCCATCCCGGCGTTTGCTGCGGCTGACTTCACCAATCCAGGATTATCGACTACCAGACCAGCCTCTTTTGCCATCCGCGCTAGTGCAGTGCCCGAGGCGAGTGCCTCAGCCTCATCCATCGCCTCAAGTCCAAGACGGGTGTGACCGGCCTCCATTGTCGAGAAATGTCCCCGTAGGAGGCGTCCGGCATGCACAACTCCTGCGCCGACCCCGGTGGAACAGGTCAAAAAGACAACGGTCGACCCACCCTTGCCAGCACCAAGCTCTGACTCTCCGAGTGCCGCCATGTCTGCATCGTTGACGAGGATAACCTTCTTGTTCAGCACCTTCTCTAACGCCGAGACGCTCAGCTCGCTAAGAAACTCCTGATCAAGATTCGGCGCGTAGACAACGTGGCCCTTGGAGTAGTCGACCACACCTGGTGCGCCAAAGACGAGGGTCGAAACCTCTTCGCCCTCAACGAGAGATACGAGCTGTCCAAGTCCCTCACCTACAGAGGTCGCCTCTTTGGTGCTCAATACCGCACGTTTGACGATGTCGCCATCGCTCGAGACACGCGCCATCCGGAAATTCGTTCCGCCTAGATCAACCGCTAAGACCTCGCCCATTTAACACCAACCTCCAAACTCGCTGACTAGACCGTCTGCCTCCCTTGGGCCACCGGTGCCTGCGCCGTAGAGGAGAGAAGCTGGCTGATCAAGTAGTGGTGATACTACCCGCCACGCCGCCTCAACCGACTCTTCCGATGCAAATCGCGACTGATCGTTGCGGGTCACATCGTCGATCAGCTGCGCGTAGGGCTCTTCTCCCTTCACCTGACCGCTAGCACGACCCACCTCCAAGGAGACCGGAGCGGAGCGAAGATTAGGACCGGGCACCTTGGCCTGCATCCGCAGATCGATTAGATCCTGGGGCTTAAATTCGAAGATCAAACGATTCGGTTCCGGCTGATGGTGGGTGTCATTTGAGTCAAAGATCAGTGTCGGCGGCGACCGAAACTCGATGATCGCATTCGTCTTGGTCTCGTCGACCGCCTTCCCAGCCCGGATAAACACTGGCACGCCTGCCCACCGCCACGAGTTCAAACGGACACGAACGGCTACGAAGGTAGGAGTCGAGGAGCCAGGAGTCACGCCTGGCTCGTTCATGTAACCGCGATACTGCCCGAGCACCGACTCAGCCAAGGAGAAGGGCTCCATTGAGGAGAGTACCTTGACCCGCTCCGAGGCAACCGCATCAGAACTCATCGACAGCGGGGGCTCCATTAACAGCAGGCAGAGGAGTTGGAGGAGGTGGTTTTGCACCACGTCTCGCAGGACGCCAACGCTATCATAAAACGCCCCCCGACCCTCAACCCCGAAGTCCTCAAGCATGTTGAGTTCGATCCTCGAGACATAGTTGCGATTCCACAGCGGTTCAAGAATGGAGTTGGCGAACCGAAATACCAGCAGGTTCTGGACAGCCTCTTTGCCGAGAAAATGATCAATCCGATAGATCTGAGTCTCACTAAATGCCTTCGTCAGGACGCTCGAGAGCTGGCGAGCATCTGCGAGGTCTCGACCAAAGGGCTTCTCGACCATCACCCGTCCTGTCTCGGCAAATCCGGCTGCCTCAAGACGATCGACCACGACCTCAAAGAAACGCGGAGGTATCGCAAGGTAGAAGATCGGCTCCGCATCCGACTCGATCACCGTTGCTAACTCCTCGTAGAGATCCTCCGCGCCGTAGTCACCCCGGACATAGACCACGTCAGCAACAAACTCCTCGATCTGGGCCTTGTCGAAGTGGCCCGAGTCGATCAGGAGGGCCGCGACATACTCGCGGAAACTCTCGACACTATGCTCGGTATCGGCTACACCGACTACCTGGAGGCGATAACCTTGGTGATCACGAAAGACCGTCATAAGGGCCGGCAATAGCATCTTTTTTGCTAAGTCGCCAGTCGCTCCGAACAGGACAAATGGTATTTTCCTCATCGCATTTCCTCTCTCAATCACCGTCGACTGTCGTTGCCCATCATGACGCAATACGCCTCAACGTCCCGCCAGCCTGGCAGCCGCCAAACGAACACGCTGAGGCGTAAAGCCAGACCAAGCCATCGGTTATGGCTTGAGCTCGTGAGCATGTTGTCGCGCGTGCACTACACGCTGAACCGCATTGACCAGACCTACATGGGTAAAGGCCTGGGCGAAGTTGCCCAACATCTGCCGTTGGGTCGGATCGTACTCCTCGGAGTAGATCCCGAGCGGATTCGCGACACCGATCAGCTTCTCCAACATCTCCTCGGCCTCATCCACCTTACCTTGCATGGCAAGATTCTCCACCAACCAGAACGAGCAGGGCAAGAAGACTCCCTCTGGCTCATCGATCCCATCGACACCAGCATCGGGTTGGTACCGGAGGATAAAACCATCAGCGGAGAGATCTTTTTGAATCCGATCGACCGTCGAGACCATGCGCGGGTCCTTCGCATCGATGAACCCCATGATCGGCGCAAGCAACACCGAGGCGTCAAGCCGTTCAGAGCCGAACGCCTGCACGAAGGAGCCAAGCTTCTCGCTGTAGCCCTCGCTGAGGATCCGCTCTGCTAGGCGGGTTCGCTCCCGATCCCAGAGCGTGCGGGGGCCATCGTAGCCGAGTAGATCGAGGGTTCGGATGCCCCGGTCGATCGCTACCCACGCCATGATCTTCGAGTAGGTGAAGTGTTGTCGGTCGCCACGAATCTCCCAGATGCCATCATCGGGCTGTTCCCAAACCGAGACCACGTGGTCGGTCAAGTACCGTTGGATCTCCCACGCGTTCTCATCAGGCTTGATGCCGTGGTTCAACATCTGATAGAGCACATCGGCGACCTCTCCATAGACGTCGAGCTGGAACTGCCCCGATGCCGCGTTACCGATACGTACCGGACGAGAATCACGGTAGCCCTTTAGCCAATCGAGCTCAAGTTCTGGGATTCTTCGTTCCCCAGCGACGCCGTACATGATCTGGAGCTGGTCGGCGCTACCCGCGATCGCCCGTAAGAGCCAGGAGCGCCAGGCACGTGCCTCGACTGGATGTCCGCGTTGTAGGAAGCCGTAGAGCGCAAAGGTGGCATCCCGCAACCAACAGTATCGATAGTCCCAGTTGCGACTACCTCCGATTTGTTCGGGCAGTGCCGTCGTCAACGCCGCAACCATCCCACCAGTAGGAGCATAGGTGAGCGCTTTGAGGGTGATCATCGAACGACGAACGGCGGCGTCGTAATGACCATAATCCTCCTTCGCCTCCGCGATCCAACCTCGCCAAAACGCGCGGGTTCGCGTCAACTCCTCGCGTGGACGAACCTGCCTGGGAATCTTCTCGGTTGACCCGTAAAAGACGAGGACAAAATCCATCTCCTCGCCTTCACGCACGCGGAATTGACCGACCGACATCATGTCCTTACCTTCGAGTTCGACGCCTGACTCCAACAGCACGGCGTTGGGACCGAGAACGAACGACAGGCCCCGCTCGATATGGCGAACCCATGGAATCGCAACCCCATAGTCAAAGCGCAACGAGAGAGTGGCCTTCATGTCGACGTAGCCGTCCAGACCCTGGACGATGCGCACAATCCGTGCATGTTCCTCACGAATCGGCATGAAGTCGAGGAGCCGAACCGAACCCGTCTGGGTGGAAAACGTGGTGGAAAGAACAAGGGTGCCCTTCTCATACACCTGTTCCGAACGAAATGTTGGCGTATCCGGCGCTATCTGAAAAAAGCCGTTACCGTCATCGCCAAGCAGGCGCGCAAAGCATGCATCAGAGTCAAAGCGGGGCACGCAAAGCCACTCCACCGCCCCCTCATTCGAGACGACCGCCCCGGTGTGAAGATCCCCAATTAACCCACACTGTTCCAATCCGAGCGACATCCACCACGTCCTTTAGGAACCGGTCGCCGCACAATCGCGGCGTAAACTTACAGGCGTTCCCGCAGGCACAGCAGAAACCCCTTACCAAACTAGCCCAGACTTGATGAAAAAACGAAACGATCAGCCATCATGAGCATCCCAAGTGATCGATCCACCTACCTCCGCTGGCTCCTGCCTGCGAGCAGCTTCCGCCTGCCCGTTGCACTGCTCCCTCTCGTCATCGAGTACGCCATCGGATCAGGAGCGAATTTTCGCTTCGCCTCACTCGTGGTTGGCGCGCTTGGGATGGGCGAGCTCTCCGTTGTCGGGATCGTCGCTACACCTCTTGGCGTGCACGTCGGTCGGCTTAGAACCCGCTCGACCCTCACACTCCTCGCGCTGGCCGATATCGCGTTGGTTCTCGCCAGTCTCATCCATCCACTGCTGTGGGTAAGCCTCCCTGGGGCGTTGTTGTCCGGCGTCCTCACGGCCCTCGGTAGTGGCCAACTCCGACAGCTGTTGACGCTTCGGCTGCAGTCCCAATCGCTCCAACGCTACCTCTCTTGGGATGCGGTTGCGCTCGAGTTCGCCTACCTCCTTGCCCCGCTACTGGTCTCGTTACAGGTGGTCCTCGTAGGCTCACATGGCCTGCTCATCACGCCCGCCATCCTCGCCATCACCACTCCATTGCTTCTTGGAGAGAGCCCTCGCGCAGCACCCACGCCGAAGGAAGCACCGCGTCTCAACCTTCGTTCATGGCTCTGGGTCCTCAGTGCCGCTGAGGGAATGGTCGAGGGAATGGTCGTCGTCTCGATCGTCCCCATCTGTACGGATCTCATCCATCAGCCACCCTTTGGGGCGATCTCCATGGCCTTGCTTTCGGTCGGATCCATCCTTGGAGGGACCCTCTATGCCCACCTTGGAACGCGTTCAATCGGCATCCGACCACTGCGAAGAATCGCCCTCCTCCTCATTGGATTATCGGGCTGTCTCATCGCGAGTGCCCTCGGCGACCACCGCGAACTTTTCCTTGGGGGGCTTCTCTTCGTCTTTGGCGGCTTTATCGCTCCAATCAACGGTCTCCGCAGCTACGCAGCTACGCATCAATTTGCGGCGCATCTCCATGGTGCCGCTTTTTCGATGGTCTACGCCAGTTACTCCGTCGGAAGTGTCGGAGCCGCTTTCACCTTCGCCGTCCTCGACCAGACGATCCCGATCACTGACCTACCCGTGATCGCCGCAATCGTCGTCATCGGCATCGCGCTCGCGTACCTCTCGCTGGATCAACGCCGAACGGCATCGAGCGCCCCTCACTAGTGCAACCGTACGAGGAGTTCCTATTCAGGTGTTGGCCAGATCTGGCTCATGTTGGCTCAGCCAGTCACCAAGGTCCACGAGTGGGCGTGCCCCTGGATGGGCGATCACCTCGGCTGCCAACGATTGTCCAAGTCGCAAGACGTCGAGTGGACGCAACTCGTGAACAAGTCCCGCTATGAAACCTGCGGCGAACAGATCACCAGCTCCAGTCGTATCGACCGCCGAAGCATAGTCAGGTACCTCGAGGTACTCATAGGTATCTGCACCGAAGTAGACGGCCCCATGATCACCAAGGGTAATCGCACCAGAGAACCGCATACCGGATAGCACCTCCACAATCTGGTCAAGGTCACTCCGTTGACTGAAGGCACTCGCCTCCTCGCCATTGGCGAGCAGATAATCGATGCTCGCCGGAAGCGACCGCTGCAGACTCTTGCGATGTCGTTCGACCAAGCTGGCGTCTGAGAGACTGAAAATAACCTTCGTACCATAGCGACGGGCCGTTCGAGCCACATCAAACAGGCGATCTCCAAGGCCAGGAACGTCAAGGAGATAACCTTCGATGAAGAGGTACGGCGTCCCCGTTGCAATCTTGAAAGGAAAGAGCTCCGCCGTCAACTCCTGGGAGGCGCCTAGATAGGTCAGCATCGTGCGCTGCCCGTCCTCCGTGACGAGTACGACACAACGACCAGTTCCTTCAGCGTAGTGCTGCTCGGAGAGGACGACCTCTACGCCGAGCTCGCTGAGATCCTGCGCGAAGAGCGACCCTTCATCATCCTCGCCAACTGCGGTATAGAGCGCACTCTGAACGCCGAGCAGTGAGAGGCCCACCAACGCGTTGGCGACGGACCCACCCCCATGTCGCTCCCACTCCCCCGGAAGGCCCGCAATGATACGCTGCTGCTCCTCACGTGTCGCCAGGCGCATCGACCCCTTGGTCAGCCCGAGCTGGCGGAGCTGTGACTCAACAACGACGGTCGAGACATCGACGATGGCAGATCCAAACCCCAAGACAGTAACTGGTTTCACGGGGTCCTAGCCTAGGAGCACCCAGGGGCGAGCCACTCCCCGCAACGCGCAATGACTCCCCGCGGACTGCCGGCGGAGCGAAGAGCCCTCGTCGTGATCGCAACCTTTCACCATGATTGCGACATAAAAACCGTGCCGGTCGACGACGTTTCCTCGTGCTGGGCTCGACCCTCGCGAGGATCTCGGCTATCGTAGTTGAGGTGAGAGATGATAACCCATACCGCTTAACCCGTTCCGTCGAACCGATCCACTACGACCTTTTTCTCCATATCAACCCCGACGAAGAGAGTTTTTTTGGAGCGGAGACCATCACTGTGCGCGTCAACGACGAGACCACCACCGTCGAGTTGAACGCCCTCGACCTTGACGTCTCAGCCGCACGCCTCAACGGAGAGCCGGTGTCGGTGACGGTCGACCCCGCCCACGAGATCGTCCGGCTCCAATGCGCTGCTCCGCTACCGAGTGGGGTTGATGCGCAGATCCAACTGGAGTTCTCTGGTAAGCTACGCGCCGACCTGTCGGGTCTCTACCGCTCCACCTACAACGATGAGCACGGGGTCACCCACAACATGGCGACTACACAGTTCGAGTCCACTGGCGCTCGAGAGGCCTTCCCGTGCTTCGATGAGCCCGACATGAAGGCGACCTTCACCATCACGCTTGAGACACCAACCTCACTGCAGGCCATCTCGAACTATCCAGAGCACGAAACGAAGCCAAGTGAGGATGCGGGTTTCACGAGACACCTCTACGAAACCACGATGGTGATGTCGACATACCTACTCGCCTTCGTCGTTGGCGATCTGCGCATGACGGCTCCGATTGTTGCAAACGGAGTGCCAATCCGCGTCATCCACACGCCGGGCAAGGAGGCGCTCACCGGTTTTGCCCTCCGTGTTGCCAACCACGCCATCGCGTACTTCGAGGATTGGTTCCAGATACCCTATCCTGCACCGAAGCTGGATCTTCTCGCGATCCCCGACTTCGCCTTCGGTGCCATGGAGAATCTCGGCGCCGTCACCTTTAGGGAGACTGCACTCCTCGTCGACGAGACGCGGGCAGGCCAGACAGAGCTAGAACGCATCTGTGATGTAGTCTGTCACGAGATCGCACACATGTGGTTTGGTGACTTAGTGACCATGAAGTGGTGGAACGGCATCTGGCTCAACGAGGCCTTCGCAACTTTTATGGAGACAAGTGCCTCCGATGCCTTCAACCCTGACTGGCACAAGTGGGACTCCTTTGGCATCGCTCGGCTTGGCGCCCTCAATATCGACGGTCTTCCCTCAACACGACCGATCGAGTTTCCGGTGATCGCACCGTCAGACGCGGAAAACATGTTCGATCTGCTCACCTACGAGAAGGGATGCTCAGTCATCAAGATGATGGAGCAATACCTCGGTGAGGAGACCTTCAAGAATGGCGTGCGACGTTACCTGAACAGCCATCTTCATGCAAACGCCGAGACGGAGGACCTTTGGAAATCGCTCGAAGAGGCAAGTGATGAGCCAGTCACCGAGATGATGAACACGTGGATTCTCCAGGGCGGGCACCCCCTCGTGAGCGTCGATGCACTGCCTAGTGGCGTGCGACTCTCACAGACTCCCTTCCGTTTCCTCGGAGAGGAGACTGATCCCATTGGCGAAATCGGAACGAGTTGGCTGATCCCCGTGGTGAGCCGTGAGCTAGACGGCCACGAGCACCGAACTGTCCTCGGCCAACAGGACCACGTGATCAACGCAGACCGAGGCCCGATTATCGTCAACGCCGGCGGCATCGGCGTCTATCGAACGCGCTACTCCCCCCAGGTACTCCCTGGACTGTGCGAGCACTTCGGCGATCTTGAGATGCTCGAGCGCTTCAATCTCATCGCGGATACATGGGCGATGGTTCTCTCCAACCAGGCGAGCCTCGCTGATGCGATCCAACTCTTCACCTATTGCATCAGCGAAACCGACCCCAACGTCCTCCAGGTCGTCGCGTCCTCCCTTGGGCTTTTGCAGCGCATCGCCTTGGAGGAGGAACGAGCCTCCGTGGCACAACTAACCAGCTCGATCTTTACCCCGGTGATCGAAACTCTCGGAATGGAGCCCAACGATTCGGACACACCGCTGACAAAGGTCGCGCGTTCGGTCGCTTTTACTGCCCTTGGCACGATCGCCGATGATCCAGAGGTCCGTGCCCAAGCCCTCCAGTGGTTCCGCGAAGAGATGAGCGGCGTTGGGGGACCAAGTGGTGATCTCGCCTCTGCCGTACTCGCCACCGTCGCCAGACACGGCGACGACTCAGAGTTTGCCTTCATGCTGGATCGCTATCGCAACCCACTTGACCCACTTGACGAGCGACGACACCTCCTCGCCCTGGCTGACTTCCGACAGCCGTCACTGATCAGTCGCCTCCTGCCAATGATTTTGACCTCGATTCGCTCACAAGATGGTGCCTTTGTGCTCAACCGAGTGATCGCCAACGAAGCGGTCGCCGAGTTAGGGCTTGACTTCGCCTTCTCACACTTCGACGATCTCCTTGCGCGACTGCCGGCAAACAGCTACGACCTCGCCTTTGGGTCGCTTCCAACCTTGATCTCGCCGACCATCTATCAACGTTCTGCCCAGATCTTCTCGTTCTTCGAGACCCATAAACTACCAGCAGGGGAACGATTGCTCACGCAAACACTGGAGCGTTACCGGGTCAATCTGCGCTTCCGCGACCGTTACGCGGGTCGATTGAACTCATTTCTGTCATAGGGAGTCCCCCACGACGACGCTACAGGTTAGACGATGGATCGGGCCAGGGTTGGGAACCGCCCAACTGAGGAACGATCCAGTCGCATGTGTTCCCGATCGGGCCCGCGAGCCAGGATACCGCGTTGGATAAAGATACCGCGTTGGACCAGCACGATAGTGATCGACGCTTGGCGCTCACGTTTGCATCAACCGTGCCTGGCTACTTCTCCCCAGACCAGCTCGCAGTTCTGGCTGACTTCACCGAAGGCGCGATCACCAGATCCAGGGGACCGATCCTTGAGATCGGGAGCTACTGTGGCCGGTCGACGGTGATCATTGGGACGATGGCGCAACGCCACCATCGCCGCTTCATTACTGTTGATCGCCATCTAGGATCGATCGAGATGCAGCCCCCGTTCCCCTACTTCGATCCAGCAATCATCGACCGCGTCCATGGGCGTCTCGATTCGATCTCCGTCCTCATGGATACACTCGAACTCGCTGGGCTCCGCGAATGGGTAACGGTCATGGTAACCCCAAGCCAGGTGCTCACTCACTTGCTACGCCCCGGTTTCTCGATGATCATGATCGATGGCGGTCACGATGCACTCTCCACATGGACCGATTATCTCTGTGCCATTGCACTGCTCGCCGACGACGGAACCCTCGTGATCGACGATGTCTTCGAAGATCCAAGCCGTGGAGGTCGCCCACCCTTTGAGGTGATGACCGCTGCGCTCCACTCGGGCTTTACGCTCGTGGAACGCAGCGGCCCTCTCGTCGCGCTACGACGCACCACGGCGCCCTCATTCGCGCGCTAAGATTCCTTCGACCAATCCCACCGGTCTCCCTAGCCCTAAGAGATACCGGGCGATAATGACCGCTGCCGCTGAATACGCACTCCTCTCATCGGCTGGGAAACTCACCCGATCGGGCCATACCCAACCGGTGAGATAACCGCCATCGCTACGTCGCAGAGCCTCGATATCATCGAGCATCTGCCGTGCTTGACGCAGTTCCCCCAGGCGAATCATGGCCATCGCCGCCTCTGCCGTCTCCGCTGTGGTGACCCAAGAGCTGTTTGCGATGGCCTGCACGCCAGCTCCCGGAACATAGTGTCGCTCCAAGAACTCCTGCATACGACGCCTCGCATCAGCGTCATCGAGGACGCCAGCGAGGACTGGATAATAGCCGTCCATCGCCCAAGCATCCTTCGCGAGAAAACGACTCGCAGGGTCGCAGATATAGGCGCCGAGTGCAGCGCTCGCCTCCTTGACGTGTGGGCGATTCCTGCCGAGTAGCGCATCAAGCGCCTCAATCGCCTCAAGCGAGAGCACCATTGCCGACGAACCAGCCAACAAGGAGCCCTCAAGTGGAGTCCGATCCGGTGCGAGCGCCCAAGGGAACGAACCATCGCTGCGCTGTCGTCGCAGCACAAAATCGACCGTCACATCAAAGGAGATCGCAAAGTCACGGACGCTAGCGACATCCCGGGAACTCACCAGATACGCGAGGGCTCCAACCGCTGGATAGAGACAGTTATTGAGATCGATACGTGGCTCAAGCACGGCCGATGTCGTAAAGAACTGGCAGTATGACCCGTCTCGATTGGCCACGCGAGTCAACCAACCGAGACCACGACGAGCGGCATGGTATCGCGCACCAAGCGCCAATGCGATAACCGCCTCGGTGTGGTTCCATGGATCCGCGTGGTGACCAGCGGCCCATGGAATCATCCCGCGGTGGTCCTGCAGTGCACCGATGGCGTCCAATGTCGTCTCAAACTCGATCATCGGTCATCGACTCTCAGGTAGAGCACGATACTTTTGCCGAGCACTGGGTTGAGCGCACGCTCCATCCGCGTCAAGACCGGGGATTGGCCCATGAGTTCACGTACCAGCGATCGCTCATAGCGTCGCACAAACCAGACCGTGCCAGAGTTCTCAACGCCCACATAGGACTTGAGCCACCAATACGGGCTGTGCAATCCATGACTATGGTGCATCCACTCCACCGTCATTCCTGCCCTGCGGCTAAGCTCTCGCAGTTCATGCCGCGTAAAGATGTGGATGTGGCCACCAGGGACGCGGTGATACTCAAGTGAGATCAGCCAATTGATCACCTCGGGGCCACAGCGCGGTACCGAAACTACGACGCGTCCACCTGGGCCGACGATTCGTGCACACTCGCGGAGAACGAGAAGAGGCGATGGAACGTGCTCAAGCACCTCCGATATCACCACAAGGTCAAAGCTAGCGTCACGGAACGGGAGGTGATGCGCGTCGAGTTGCACGACTCCGCCCGATGCCGCATGGACCTCTGGCCGGAGATCTCCCGCCACGACCCACGCCCCACGGGCGTCCAAGGCTCGCAGATGCCGACCAGTTCCAGCACCGAGGTCAAGAACCTTGGTGCCCTGGACATCGCCGAGCGCCTCCCAACGAAAACTAATCAAGCTCCTAACCTCAAGAGATCCCGATAGTAACCAACCGTAGCCGAAGCCGTGCTCCGCCACGAAAATCTCGCGATGGCTCGCTCTCTGGCGTACAAACCGCGTTCCAACGCTACCGTGCCGGAGGCAAGCACCGACTCGATCGCCTCGGCAAGCGAACGTGCTGAACCCGGCGTTGTCATCGCTCCCGCATCCCCAACAACCTCAGGCAGTGCGCCACCGCGCGAGGCGACTAACGGGACTGCACAGGACATCGCCTCGACCGCAGGCAACGAGAAACCCTCGTAGAGTGATGGGACGACTGCGACACTTGCGCGGGCGTAAATCTGCACCATCTCCTCGCGCGAAAGGACTCCCGTCACCGTGACTCTGTCCTGGAGTCCGAACCGAGCGATCAGCAGGGGGAGTTCCGTCGAATTCTGATGTGGCCCCATGATGATCAACCTGGTATCTTGCAGGAGACTGATCGCCTCGATCAGATACCGCAGCCCCTTGAGAGGGACATCAGCACTTGCCGTGGTGCAGACCAGCCCCCTCTCCCTATGGACATCGGGTTGAGGGGCGTAGAGGTCGGTGTCAACCCCAATCGGGACAATCGCGATCCGACGCCGGTCGATTCCTAGTTCCCGCGCCAGATCACCGGCTGATGAGGTCGAAACCGTCAGAATACGCGGCAGCTCTCGTGCCACCGCTACCTGCATAGGGATAAAACTATAGAAACGACGGAGTCCCACCCGTGCCTTCATCGATGACGCCGCTGCGAGTGCAAGCCGACGGTCGACGCTGATAGGGTGATGAATCGATGACAGCACTGGCGTGCCCGATCGAGCCAACTTCGCAAGTGTCCAGTTGAGCGATTGGTTATCGTGGATAACATCAAAATCACGACGTAGCTCATCGAAGTGGTGCCGCAAGCGCCACCCAAAGCCCTTTGGATCGGGAAAGGCCCCGATGCTCATCAGCCCCACCTCTAGCAGGTCTTCGACGCTGCGATATTCAGAGGGTCTTGGAATACGGAAGGGGTCCGGTTCACGAAAGAGATCAAGACCAGGTACCTTGCGCAACACGACTCGCGCGTCGAGCTCAGGATACGGGGGACCCGAAAAGACCTCGACGTGATGACCTAGAGCAGCGAGCTCCCTGGTGAGAAAGGCCGTATAGACGCCTTGCCCGCCAGAATGCGGATTCCCTCGATAGAGGGTGAAGGCGATTCGTAACTTGTTATCCATGCGCGACAAGCGCCATTCCATCAGTCCCACACACCCAGCCATTTTGCCCAACAGACCTCCACCGCTGGCACAGAGCTGGTGCACTCCCGTCGATACGCTGTTGCGCCAGAGAGCACACCCCCAAGGGAGGTGGGGTTTCCTTGTTCGCGGTTCTTCTGCCGAAGTTTGCCCGCTTGCCTTGCGCGGTCGCGGTGGCCTGATCGGTAGGGAGCATGCCAGCTGCCGCCACACCACTGCCAACGGGTTGTGTCGATTGTATCGATCGCCCCTTGGGCACCTCTAGAGCCGACTCTCCACGTGCACCATCGCCACTGTAGCGACGCCTGGGATCCGTACGAACCACGCCCACCTGCTTGAGTATCGCAGTTGAGGCGACTTCGAGGGCACGCCTAGCGATACGCGCAACACCGTTCCCTTGGTGGTGATCCCACCGTCGATCCAGGCGGTCGCCACGAGCTGGTGGGGCAACAAGAAGGCAGTGTTTGACGATCGAGGTGCCAACGCTAACGGTTCTCTCCTCAGCCAGCTGGTTCTTGCGAGCGACCTGGTTGACAAGGGACGTCGCACACCAACCAGCTATCGCCCGATGTGTCCGCAAGCCAAAAGTTTGGCTTCTCGTCGTCGACCAGGTATCTGATACCCCAAGGTGGCGATGACCGCTCGGTACCTGCTTGTGGGGCCGCTCGTATTGCTTGATCCGCTGTTGGATGGTCAAACGTCCCTCACATCCCCTTGCCAGCTGATCGATGCCGCAGCAGTCGTCCACCATCCTCACCCACAACAGACGAGAACGGCGAACCCAGCAGTCGTTGTGGGTCCCACCATCTCATGAACGACAGCTTACCGGACGGTAGCCTCGTGAGCCGGTCAAGGAATCTACCCTAACTGCGGTCCTAGGTGCTACACTTATCCATCTAATGGAACAACTCCTATGGTTTACCGAGGTTGTCCGCAATCCCGTCTTTGTGCAGGGATCAGAGATTGGCAAGGTCGAGGACGCAGTCCTACGACTTGAGGAATCAAGATACCCGGTCCTCACTGGATTCTTAGTCTCGGTCAACGACGTCTCCATCTTCATCTCCAGCGACAAACTTGAGCACCTCTCCGATGAGTCGATCTCGACCAATCAGGCCCTCGCCGAGTTCTCTCCGTTCGAGCGACGTCCACAGGAGATCCTGATCGAGCGCGATCTGCTCAACCATCACCTCATCTGGGCGAAATCCAAGCTCCGTCCGCGTTTAGTCACTGCAAAGGATGTCGGATTCGGCCTCCAGGGGACCTTGTGGCGCGCGATCTCTATCGATGTGGCAACGGCGCACCGGAGTCGGTGGCTCAAGGCAAAGCGATCCGCCAGAGATCACTCTCTTGTCGACTGGCTTGACCTCGTGCCTCTCGTTGGTCATGTCCCAAGTGCACGCAAACGTCTTGAACTGCGCAGCATCCGCAAGCTCCACCCCGCCCAGCTCGCAGACCTCCTTGAGGAGGCGTCCGAGGTTGAGGGTCAAGAGATTCTCGGTGCCCTGCAGGCAGATCCTGAGTTCGAGGCCGACGTGGTCGAGGAGCTCGCCCCTGCAAGGCAACGCGACGCCATTCGCCATCGGACAGATGCTGAGGTTGGCGAGTTGCTCAGCGAAATGGAGCCTGACGACGCAGTCGACCTCCTCTTAAGTCTCGACCAGGAACGGCGCGAAGGTGTGCTCGCCGCGGTGCCCGAACCCGCTCGCGAGTCGATCAATCGTCTACTGAACTACCATCCAGAGTCCGCCGGTGGCCTGATGACCACCGACGTTATCACGCTCAACCCTGGTGCCACCATCGCCCATGCCTGTGACGACCTCAGGAGTCGAGAATCACTCCCCCACAACTTGTGGTCAATCTTTCTCACTGACGACTCCGGTTGTCTCTTTGGCCAGATTCCGATCTCCGCCCTCATCAGTGCGGATCCAGAGGATACCCTCGCCCAACACGCCGAAGCTGATCCTCCGGTCGTACGACCCGACTCGGATCTCAGCGAAGTAGCCGTGCTGATGGCCGACTACAACCTCGCTGCGTTGGCGGTGGTGGATGACAGCGGGCTGTTGCTCGGATCGGTGACCGTCGATGACGTCCTCCCACGAACCATCGCACCGGCCTGGCGACGCCGACAAGAGGCGCTGAGCGAGTAGCGACTCCCGTCATCAACGGTGAGCGTAGTACCCGAATCGAGGGCCATGCCCGACCCCGGCTGCGTTATGCTCGTACCATCGTCTGGTAACCCACGAGTGCGAGCGCCTCTTGACCAGGAGCGCCCAGAGACATTCAGGATCCGAGACGGAGGAAACTGATGACCATCAGCACGACGGCGATAATGAGATAGACCCGAACAAAGAGAAGAATGAGACTCCGGCCTCGTGACTGGACAGGACGGTGCAGTAACGCAGATGCAGGCATCGACCAACTCAGACGGGCCGCCTTGTCGATCTGTTCTCGTTCACGCACCTTGAACTGGTAGTAGGCTACACCAACCGTCACTACCACAACAGGGATAAACGTTCCCACGAGCAATCCCGTTACCGGTACGGTTGGGAAGACGGTGACAAGGGTAAGAATCAGCGACAACTGCAAGAGTAGCGAGACGATAAAGGTTGCCACGACGTTCAACCACGGAGGATTGATCCAAGGACCCATGATTCCCTTGTCATTGCAGAGCAGGAGGAGAAAGAGCAACGCGCTCGGCAACAGTACGCCTGCCAACACCTGCACGGCAAGGTTGACTAGGCTCAGCGGCAGCGAAGGAATCAGCACCACGCCAGCCGAGATGGCGACAAGTATCACGTAGGAGGCATAGAAGCCCTTGGCCTCTCGCACCGGAGTGTTGAGCGACTGGTCGACCCCAAAGAGGTCTCCGAGTGCATACGAGGTCGAGAGTGTCACCGTTGCGGCCCCGATCAGCGAGGCCTCGAGCAAGATGATCGCAAAGATCACACCGGTGATGGAGCCAGCATGCTTGGCGAACCCCTCAGCAAGAACTCCGGCATTCTGGAAGGCTCCCACCTTGAAGCCGACGAATACCGCCGCCGCCGCCACCATCACCAAGGCACCCGCTACGTTCGTCACGATAGAGCCAAGGAAGGTGTCCGCGCGTTCGTACTTGATCCAGCGGGGGGTGATCCTCTTGTCAACCACGTTCGACTGCTGGAAGAACAGCTGCCAAGGGGCGATCGTGGTTCCAACGATACCGATGATGAAGATCGTCGCGGTCGAGGTAATGCCGCCCTTGACTCCGGGAATCAGCAGTCCGGTCGCGATACCTCCTGCGTGCCAAGGTGTGAGCAGCACTAACGGCACCACGAGGAGGCTCACAAGGACGAGGATGAGCATAAAACGCTCCCAGCGTTCAAATCGTCCACTTGCCACCGCCGCCACCAACACGATGCCCATCAGTGTCACGGCCACCGCAGGAGGGACTCCAAAATAGCCAAGCGCAAAGCGGACGCCAATGAACTCAGTAATGAGCGTTAACAGGTTCAGGACGAACAGGTCAACCACAGAAAACGCGGCCCAGAACCTACCAAAACGCTCCTTGAGGAGCTTTCCATGCCCAACACCGGTCACTGCCCCCAACCGAACCACCATCTCCTGGGAGACGGCAAGAACAATGACGAGCACCGGCATGAGCCATAACAGCGAGTAGCCATAAGCCTGACCCGCCTGTGCATAGGTGGTGATTCCCCCGGCATCGTTATCGCCCACCATCACGATGATGCCAGGGCCGATAACCGCTAGAAGGGCGAGTAGCTTACGTTTGAACGAGGGTGATGAGCGAAGTTCGGTGAAGGTAATCTTGCCAAGCCCGCCACGAATCGTTGACTCGTCGTTATCCACACTTGGATCGAGGTTTTGCACAACAGAGACCTCCTTCGGTTACGGGAGATGCGACTTTGGAAGAGAAGAGAAACGGTCCGCTAACTGCGATCCGCAAACAGATGAGGAGTGGTACTTGGGGGTTCTGATCGCACCAATACCTCCTCTCCAAAGCTCCTGTGCCAGGAAGGCCTGTTGTTCGACTATTCTGCAAACATTACGGCCATTACCCTAGTCGCGGTGCAGGTGGTCTCCTGCCACGCGGGGCTTATCACCAACAACCACACCTGCCTCACTGACGACGCTCTCGAGGTGGACATCGGTAAATCCGGCAGCCTGCAAAAGCTGTATCCAGCGATCCTTAGCGATCGGCTTCTCCTGGACTCTTAGCAAGTAACGCAGGGCATTCTTCGCAATCCGCCAGTAGCCACCAACTCCCTTGGCAGCGAGAAGTTTCACCTTTTGAAGGATCACCTGCCGATCCTCTGTCGTCCCGCCTCGTCCAAACATCATATCGCCAACAACAAGGCGCCCTCCCGGTTTGAGCCAACCGTAACAGAGACCGACGACCCGTGCTTTGCCATCATCATTTAAGTGATGAAAGACATAGTTCGACACGATCAGATCAAGAGAGCCAGCGGGAACCTCTAAACGCTCAAGCGCTGATACCCGCCCGTTGACATGGTGGTACCCCTCGGCCTGTGCACGTTCTAACAGACGTGCAACCATCCGTTCCGAGATGTCGACTCCTGTGATCTCGGCCACCGAGGGAGCGAGTCGCAGCGTCACTTGCCCAGACCCACAACCAAGATCAAGCACACGCATCGAGGCCTGGGGAGCAGCTTGTTCAACGACTGCATCGATCACCTTGTCGAGGTTGGGTGACGCCTCATGCTCCCAGGACTCCACTCTCCGTTGCCAAACATAGTGTTGGATGCGGACCGTCAGGTCTTCGAAGACACTCATAGTTGCCTCAGTCTAAGAGTTGGGACGACCCGATAGTCCGATCCCGCGAAAATCTGCACTCCACCCAACGCGCCGCCGTACGTCCGCAAGAGACGATGGGACAGAAGGGCACCGGCAACCAAATCGCTCCGCGTTTCTCCTTCATCAACCTCTCACGTCAGCGTCATACCATCCTTGGAGTCTGGGCGATCTTGATCGTACCCAGGCGATAGGACTGGACGGACCGTCATGCCGACCCGGACCGCGCCCACGATCCACCGCCAGATGAAACGACAACTCCCGGAGGACCAACACTCGCTTGTCTGTTTGGCAACCCACCAGCTCTATCACCCACGTACCTGAACATAGGCTAACCTTAACCCAGATGCAACGACAGGGGCAGAGGTATGTGTGCACGGTTTGAACAACAGATCGGTCCAGCGCAGAGCCAGGAACTCTTCCTTACACTCGGCGTCACCATCACCCCATCAGAGACTGCGACCGCCCCGACGATTCGTCCAACGGACAGGGCTCTCGTCGTTGTGCAGACTGGGGTTCTTCGTGCTCACTTCGGTCTCCACTGGACGGGACGACCAATGGTCCTTAACGCCCGTTCTGAGACGCTGCGAGAGCGCCCCACCTTCAGGCGACTGCTCGATAAGGGGCGAGCCATCGTGCCGCTTGCTGGCTTCTATGAGAAGTCAACCCTCTTTCGTGGTCGAGACACTGCGCAAGCAAGTCCATCGCTACTTCTTGGAGCTGCCCTTATCGACGAAGCACGCGATTCCTTTGTCCTCCTCACCCAACCAGCGGATGAGGTCGTGTCGCCGATCCATCCAAGAATGCCGGTGCTCATGGGACCTCTCGGAGCGACTCAGTGGCTCACCGAAGGGACACTTGTCCAAAACCGGATCGCCCTCGAAGTCGTCCCTGCGCCACAACCACCCGCTGGAACGACTAGCGCTCGACGCGTCGTGCAGAATCCTCTGTTTGAGCAAGGAAGGCTCGACTAGCGCCAGCGATCCCGAGGCCGTCAAGGCCCAGCTCCGTCAGGAGCGTGTCGACATTCCCATGGGGAAGGTACTCAGTCGGGATGCCAAGGTTACAGAACTCCACCTGTGGGTTGATCCGATGTACCGCTTGCGCAATGTACTCACCAGCGCCTCCGTGGATCAGACCATCTTCGACGGTGATGACGCGACGAGCAGCGACAAGCCGCTCGATCAACTCAACAGGACAGGGCCTGATGACTCTGGGATCGATCACTGCCACGTCATACCCGTCCGCCTCGAGGAGATCGGCGGCCAACAAGGCTGGTACCAACATCTTGCCGATCCCAAGGATCACTTCAGCCTCAGACCCCTCACGCACCACCCTGGCATGGAGACCCTCACCGACACCTCCGCGCACCACACGAGGGGCGAGCGACTTCGAGAATCGCAACGACGATGGGCCTTCGAGGGCAATGGCTGTACGCAACTGCACTCGAAGTTCCTCAACCGAGGAGGGCACAAAGACAGTAAGGTTGGCGACCGACAACATCTGAACCAGATCAAAAATACCGTGATGGCTCGGACCATCATCGCCAGTCACTCCGGCACGATCCATCACAAACGTCACGCCAAGACCATGAAGGCCAACATCGAGGTTCACCTGATCAAAGGCTCTCGACATAAACGTGGAATAGATAGCGACGACTGGATGCAACCCTGCCATGGCCATGCCGGCTGCCGAGGTCACCGCGTGTTGCTCAGCAATACCGACGTCGAAAAACCGAGTTGGGAACGCCTCCTCAAACGGAAGTAGACCGGTCGGTCCTCCCATCGCAGCGGTGAGGACGACGACAGACGGGTTCTCCTTCCCAATCTGGACAAGTTCCTTGGAGAATGCCTCGGTATAGGAGGCTGGGGTATCACCCTCGATGTCAGCGAAAACCTGTGGCACCTTAAGGTCATGCAAACACTGCAGCTCGTCCTCTTCCGCAGGGGCGTAGCCCTTACCCTTTTGGGTGAGTACATGGACGACAATCGGCCCATTCCACTCCTTAGCTCCTGCAAGGGCATACTCAAGTTCAGAGATATCGTGCCCGTCGATGGGGCCGGTGTAACGCACACCGAGCGCCTCGAAGAAGACCCTTGGCTCGATCGCCTCGCGCAGTGCTGAGGTCATATTCGCAAGCGAACTCACCGCACGATTGCCCACCTTCGGAAGATCAGTGATGACTTGCTTGATCCGATTTCGGGCCTGAATGTAGGACGGATTCAGCCGTAGTTTGGTCAGCGACGATGAGAGCCGTGAAATGGTCGGCGCGTAGGAACGTCCATTGTCGTTCCAGATGATAATAATTGGGAGACGACGATGACCGATATTGTTCAGCGCCTCATAGGCCATCCCACCCGTCAATGCACCATCACCCACGACGGCCACCACTCTCCGGAGCGGCAACACCGAGGGATCATCGGCAGCCAATTGAAACGCAGCTGCCATCCCATAGGCATAGCTCAACGCAGTGGAGGCATGCGAATTTTCGATCCAATCATGTTCGGACTCTGACCTGTTCGGATAGCCAGAGAGACCTCCTCGCCGGCGCAGCGAATCGAAGTCGGCGTTACGGCCCGTCAGCAGCTTGTGGGGATAGGCTTGATGCCCAGTATCGAAGAGCAGAACGTCGCGTGGGGAGTCGAAACTGCGATGGAGGGCCAGAGTGATCTCAACCGATCCGAGGTTAGAGCCAAGATGCCCACCGTTTCTCGAGACCGTATCAATGATCCGCTGTCGAATCTGCTGAGCGAGCTCCTCAAGCTCGACGTTACTCAACTCCGCAAGGTCACTCGGACCCTTAACGTTCTCTAATTCCATATGCTCTACCGACTCCAACCGCTCTGCGACGCTGCAAAGAACTACCTCAATACTATCGCAACAGACGTCTCCCATAGGCAACCACCGACCAAGCTTCAGGATTCCGACCGCTTTGTGTTTGCTCCTCGTATCCTTCTGGTCTGGTCATCACCGTCTGACGTACCACAGGCACTCGCTGGACGGTCATACTGGTCACCATCATCCTCCGAGGCACGTTAGGCTGAAATCCCGATGGCACATCTCCAGTACCTGATCCTGATGGCACTCTGCCTAGTGGTTACCATACCGCTGGAGGTGCTTGGTGCTCGCGTTTGGCGTCAACCTTTGAGACTCTTCGCCACCGTCGTACCGGTTGCAGTCGTGTTTTCGCTCTTTGATGCCCTCTCTATCAAGCAAGGATTATGGACCTACGCCCGTCGCTATACCACGGGAATCAAAATCGCCGGCGTGCTGCCAATCGAGGAGATAGCCTTCTTTATCGTCATTCCGATCTGCGCCCTACTCACCTTTGAAACAGTCCAGCATCGCCGCCAGATTATCGCACGACTTCGGCGACGGGGAACCTGATGGGTCTCTACACGATTGAGGCGCTCACAGCTGTCATCATCGTCGTGGTGATCGACCTCGTGCTCACCAAGTCCAAAGCCGTCAAGACGCTGAACTTCTGGATTGCCTGGATCATCGTCGCGCTCTTCCAAATCCCCGTCGATGGCTGGCTCACCAAACTATCGAGCCCTATCGTGATCTATAACTCCCACGACTTCTCCGGGATTCGCTTTCCTCTGTCCATCCCGATCGAAGATTTTGCCTACGGTTTCGCCTTGACACTGCTGACCATCACTATCTGGCTGCGCCTGCAACCCGCCGGTGACCGTCACTCTGACCAGTGACCGGTTATGCCCTCGCTGGAGACGACCACCGCCACCGAAAAGCTACCCATGCTGAGGATGGAGAATAATTAGCGCGAGCACAGTGTTAGAATTGATGGAATCACAAGGAGAGCCCTATGACGTTTATTGCGATTCTCATCGCTACCTTCATCGTGATGGAGCCAGTCGCCTATCTCGCCCACCGGGCGATCATGCACGGTGCGGCCTGGGTGCTTCATGCCTCACATCATCGCCCCCGCGAGACGACCTTCGAGGCGAATGACCTTTTCCCGATCGGATTTGCCTTACCTACGATCGTCCTCTTCTGGTTTGCGACCTCACACCCAGCCTTGCTGCCAATGGCTATCGGCATCACGTTGTACGGCGTCGCGTACAGTTTCGTACACGACTTCTACATCCACCAGAGGCTTGGGGCGATTCCCAAGGTACGCTATCTTGAGTACCTCAAGCATGCTCATGCTCTCCATCATCTGTACAACGAGGAGCCTTACGGTATGCTCGCTCCAATTCTACCCGCTCGGCTGCGGCCGATGATGGAGCTTGAAGTTGTACAAAACTGGAACCCGAGTTCGGTAAAGCCCTAGCACAGGTTCACCCATCACGACAGCAAGATCTCAGAGGTGTCGCCGAAAATGCCTCCGGAAGAGACTCGCCGACCCACTGTGACTGTGGTGGGCTCGTTACCTCCATCATGGACGAGTGCGGACACTGCGTAATGAGTTGATGGTGTACTGAGCGTGCATGACGGGTGGCACCGTGCCTGCTGAGTGAACCGAGTACGAGCTGCCAACACCCATATCGGCGGCTTTCGATGCGGTGCGGTGCTAACCATGGTTCTCTGTCACACAACTCGACAATGATCGCCAGCTTGGGCAACGTTCCATGACCACGGTTTCGCACTCATGAGCAATTGTTTCTCGTTGGCTGCCCCGTGGTGAACACCTTCTTGGGACGCGTCGAGTTGCCTTCCAGTGCTTCTGTTGGAGGCCAACCTAGGTCCATACAGCCTCGCACACAGAGTAGTCAACGACTCCGTTGCATCGCGGACTAGATCATCATCTCCCTCAGCAGAGTCAACCGCGATCAATCTTCTCGATTGTGCACTGAGCGCAGCCTCCACATATTCGGCTTCAAACCGACTAAAGCGGTCTCGGTGCTCGACCAGCATGATCTTCTGGGGGTCACTCAACAGCGACAGAAACGCGCGTCTGTGTCCGTTGAGAACGGAACCCACTTCGGTTGCTACGCGCTCTAGCGAATATCCATGTTCGGTAGCGAAGGCTCATACTCTCCCCATTTGTCTGTCTAGGTCTGATTTTTGGCCAGATGACGAAGCTCGCGCATCGATAAACCCACGATCCATGTTGAGGCTCTTCCGATTCCAAATCTCCGACCAGAATGAGCAGGCCAACCTTACACGCTAGAACAGGCATCTTCCTCGTCCGATATCGCCGATATGGGGTTTGAGGATGTATGCCCTGGGATAGCGCCCAATCACGCAAGGTCATTATTACTGATTATGGCAGCTCCCTCTGACAGCGGTTGCAACCCTTGGACCATGTACCACAGAATTCGGCGAGAGGCTCCGGCGGCCGCCGAGGGCGGGTGGGATCCGTCGTCGACCTCCCGCCCGTCCGAACAGCAGAACGCAGGCCGATGATCCTTGGGCGACTGTCCAAGACGGTAGGTCCTCCGAGTAGACCGCAAAGTTTCACTACCTTTGGTTCGTCAGGATCCTTCATTCAACAGCTTCGTAGCATCAAGGTGTGGGGCATCAGGGTGTGGGGCATCAGGGTGTGGGGCATCCAGGGTGTGGGGCATCAAACTGGTGTCGTCGTAGCCTCCACGGTCATCCAAGGTCCGAGGTACCTTTGAGCCGCGAAAATGCATGCTTATTTACCCACCAACGGTAGATACGCCTTGCCCCACGGTGTTATCATGGAGGCTCAAGGGGAACGGGGTTCTGAAATGGGTGATGTGTCTCGCATCGGTCGACGATCGGCAATTGGGCTCGCGGTCCAGCTCCTGGCGATCACCGCGCTGGCAGTCATCACGTCGGTGCCAGCTTTTGGTGCCCCACCGACCAACAAAACCGGTGGGCACAAAACGACGCCCACCGGATACGATATCTCGTACCCTCAGTGTGGGGAGTCGTTCCCATCGAATGGTGCCTTTGGGATCGTAGGCATCAATGATGGATTGGCAAACAACCTCAACCCCTGCCTCGCCCCCGACCCCTCCTACTCGCAGAGCGAGCTGTATTGGGCGTACGCAACCACAAGTGGTGACACCTCACAACCAAAGGTATCACTATATGTGGATACGGCAGATCCTGGTAACCTCTACGATGGTGACCCGGTCGCTGACTGGCCAACCAGTGGGACAACCCCCTATGGAACGTGTACCACGATGGGTGGCGCCTCTACAATCGGTGAGGACTCCTCGGCTTGTGCCTATCAATACGGCTTCAACAAAGCTTCGCAGGACGCAAGCTGGCTCACGAAAGCTGCGTCAGCGATCGACAGTCAGTCTCCTTCAGATCCGATGTCTACCGTACCGGGATCCTATGTCTGGTGGTTAGATGTCGAGACGTCAAATACCTGGCAAAGCGGTTCCTCCGGCTTGACCATGAACGTCGCCGATCTCCAGGGCATGATCGCTGCGCTGGAAGCTAACGGTGTGAGTGCAGGAGGCGTCGGCGTCTACTCGACATCCTCTCAATGGAGTACCGTGGTCGGCGTCACCACTGCGGCCTCAGGTTCGCTTTGGCAACTACCTGATTGGATCCCAGGAGCGCGAACGCTTACAGGAGCAATTGCGAACTGTGCGCTGCCCTCCTTCACCGGTGGTGTCGTCTCGGTAACGCAGTGGACCGCGCGCTCCGACGGGGACTACGCCTGCTAGCTGGTCAAGAGATGTCCCTTTGAAGACAACCAGAGCACGTGCCCTTTGGAGACAACCAGAGCACGTGCCCTTTGCGATGCGATCGCAACGAACAACACAGTCGATCCGGTCCTGCTCCGACCGAGCCGCTGGCTCCATCGAAGTCGGCGGCAGCAGAACGCTAGCGACATCCTTCACCAGAGTGTTTGTCGCATGGATACGTGGACAACATCGTCACTCCGAACATGCATACGGCCTGGCACGGTGGTGGACGTCCACCTGGGCAACCATGAAAAGCGCCGTCCTCGCCGATACGCACCCAAGCGGAGCCTCGCTTCAGGGATTACAGTACGAGCACTGTGCCGGATTCGCACCTCCCACGAAGGGTACGCGGATCTGTTCTCCACAGGCAGAACAACCCTCAATGATCGCTTGATCGAGATCGGTTGGAGCCCCACAGTCGCGGCAGGGGAGTCCTGGCTCATGCGCAACCAAGCCAAACCCGGGGCGCAAGCAGCTCGGACAGGGTCGACTGAGCCTCGAGGCCAACCGCTGCGCCGCCTCTTGAATCACCCTCCTGCGAGTCGGGCATAGATGGGCTCGTTGGTCGGTCTCGATGAACACCTGTCTATCTCGAGAGCTCCGCGCTACCACAGCGACAGCGGACCTGAGCTGCTCAGGTGTGACCACTCCTTTGATGATCGGGTCACGGTCCCCATCTCCACGCCGCACGATGAGCCCTTGTGCCGGAAATCCCACGCGATGCAGAAATGGCCCCAAGTCATCATTGACCCAAGCCCGCACCGAGGCTACGGTGGTTTCAAAGCTCAACGCCTCCTCGATTACCGTTACACCCGACTCGATATCAACGAAGCCAACGAGTTCAAGATCGTACGTTAATGCAGGTAACTCAGGGTATGGCCCCAGTGTTCCCTCTGACGCAACACCGCGCACGAATCCGGACGCCTCAAGCCCAGCGCGTGCCTTGGCGATCACCACCTCTCGAGCCGGCCCTCGCCGAGCTATCTCTCCCGTAAAGGTGCCAAACTGATCAGTATCAACGGCCACCACCTCCGTAACGAGACCGACGGTCAGCAGAGCAGGGGCGATCTGACCCTCCTTGCCATGGCGGGTCGCTAACGCCACTCTGGGATCACCCCATAGAACCATGGCATCTCCCGGTCATCGCCAACCACTCCACCGACATGGACCAGCCGCTCCCTTCCGTCACTCGAACTCAGCAACAACGCCGGGCCATACATTACTGGGCCATGCATACTGGGCCATACAACACTGGACAAATATCCGCACGACACGCAGGCACGAGAGGCCATCGACCACTACGGCAGCGATTCGCGCTCTTTGGTTTCTCGATCCCAACAATGCCTATCGATTGCAACACTGAAAATCCAGACAGATACCAGCATCCACGCCTGCCAGAAACATCGCTGCAACCATCGTAAGGGGTGATGAGAACGAACCAGAGCACGCTCGATGGGAAGCTGCAGAAGATGGTGTAGCAAACTGGCTGCTAAGAGTGCCACACCAAGGAAACCAAGAAAGACGACTGCCCCCTCAAGTCCACCGCTATTCTTCCAGACACCGATGGGGCGCAGCAGAAAGAACAACGGTTTGTGGATCAGATAGAGTTCAAATGAAATGATCCCGAGATAGGTTAATTTCGGACTCGTCAGCAAAGAACCCTCGTGACGAAGATCTTTACTCACCGCAGCCCCCAGGAGACCAACGAAGGCAGGCAAGGCGGCCAGAAGAACCAAGGGGCGTGGCAGTCCGTGCGTGTGATCGAGGGAATAGAGGGCACCCACCCCTACCAGCACCGCGAGCCATGCCAGGGCTCCCGCAAAGACGAGTGAGGGCCTGGGCACTCTCAGCCCTCCGCCAATCGCTCGGGCCATCAGCATCCCAATCAAAAAGAATCCAAACTGGTAGGGCGGAAAGACAAAGAAGAGCCAGTAACGGGTCGGCGCCGCCACCCCCATCTCGACCGCTACCACCGGTGCAACCACCAAGATGAATAACGTCACCACGGCAAGGGTCCAAAATCCGCGCGCATGGAGCCGTTTGACACCGGCAAGCACAAATGGGAAGACAAGGTAGAAGAAGATCTCGCAGGAGAGAGACCAGCTCACACCGTTGCCGCCAAAATATACCCGCTCCCTGGGCCACCACGCCTGCATCAGCGTCAGTTCAAGCACTTTCCCTCGGGTACCAGGTATCCGTTCGTATTGAGGGAGGGCTAGGTAGGCAAAGACCATCAATCCAAGCGTGATCGGATAGAGCTTGGCGACCCGACGCCACCAGAACTGCCGGACTCCTGGGCGTCGATGCAACCACACCCATGTCAGCACGAAGCCTGAGAGCAGAAAAAAGAACTCGACACCGCCATAGCCATAGACCTCAGCTTTACGTACTGCCCGCACACTGGTGAAATAGTATCCAACATGGCAAAGGACGACGGCGACGGCAGCAAAAATACGCAGCGCACTCAGCCTCGGAAGATGCTGGGGTCGTTCGGGGCGGGACGAACACTCTCCTGGATTGGCTCCAGCTGGCGCGAGCACAGTCGTCATAACCAGACCGAACTTACCAGGCAAATCTCACAGGGCACCTAGGGGTATCTGAGAAAGAGCGTAAGAGGCTACCTTGTGCAACATCATGCCATCCAGGCCAATTCCACACCGACGGCTACTGTATCCAGATGCGTGGGTCATCCGGCCCCCCGTCAGCAGGGGCTCGTCACTTCGTCCTCGTCAACGTGACTGATGGTCCCAGACGGTTAGCATGCCGCTATCGCAGCCCGGACCAACAACTTCAGCCGTCGCGTTCGAGCGACCGAGGCCCTAGCAGAGAAGACATCGTAATCGAGTTCCTCGATCTCGTCAAGTATCGCGCCATAGACCTGACGAGCAACACGAATGCATCGCAGTGCGCGGCCCCGAAGATAGTCATCGCCAGCGTAGGATTCAGCATACCAACGTCGCGTTCGAGCGATCTCAAAAGCCATCAGGTTGCGAAACTCGTCGGTGACTCTACGCTGATCAAAGGCATCCCACGCCCCAAAGCGGTCGATATCCTCCTCTGGCACATAGATACGGCCACGATCCAGATCTTCGTTGATGTCGCGAAGAAAGTTAGTCATCTGAAAAGCATTCCCCAACGCCCGCGCCGGTGCCTGTGCCTCAGGGTTATCGACACCAAGAATCGGCAACATCATCTCTCCGATGACCGCAGCAGAACCATCCATATACGCGAGTAGATCATCGATATGAGGATACCGACGCACGAGAAAGTCTTGCCGCATCGCACCCAAGAAGCGCTCAAAATAGCTGATCGGCATGCTGAACCGATCAATAGTTGCAATCGTTGCCGCCAGAATCGGCTCTTCAGAACCACCTCGAGCAACCTCGGCAAAGAATCGTTCCCTAAACGAGTCCACCTTCGCCAGGCGTCGAGCATCATCATCTCTCTCGACGTCAACGATATCGTCAACATAACGACAAAAACCATACAGTGCGAAAACATAGGGGCGCAAGTGCCGCGCCAGCAGCAACGTCGCCAAATAGTACGTCTTGCCATGCGCCTGGTTTAAGGCACGAGATGGCGCTACGATCTCCTTAGGAAGCCCTCGAGTCGTCACCGCAACCGACCCAAGGCCATCCCAGCCGACAACCTACCCGAAACCATCACCAGCGGCAGGCCAACCCCCGGAGTCGTTCCCGATCCGGTTCGCACGAGGTTAGGAATTTTTGGGTCCTGCATGGTTGGCCGGAACGGCCCACTCTGGAAGAAGGTATGAGCGAGCGAGAAGGGGGTACCCGCATCCATACCCATGCGTGCCCAATCTCTTGGATCGATGTCATAACGCACCGACGCGGGGAGATCTCTAGCAACTCCGAAACGCTCCAGTCTGCGATCAAATCGGTCAACAAATCCTGCTCCTAAACGATCCCAATCGAACCGTCCATTCAGACTTGGCGTTGGTTCCAACGCATAGACGATATGTGCGTTCACTGGTGCAAGCTCTGGATCCGATCGAGTCGGTACGCTCACCAACGTAGACGGGTCACTCATCATGCGCCCATTATCGACAAGATCCTCAAAAGCTTGGGCCCACTGCGTACCAAAAAAGATATTGTGATGACCAAGGGTGGCCGGCAACTCTCCGTGCACACCGCGCAGTGACAGGAAACACGAGGGCGACATCTTCCAGCGCAAGCCACCGAACCTCCGGAACGGTCGCCCAAGCATCTCTGCCAGCTCGCCAGGGTCGGCGGAGGTGATGACCCCATCGCAAGCGATAGATCCGCCATCGGTGACGACGTGAGTAATCCTTTGGTTATGCAGGACGAATGCCTCCACTTCGTGCGCATATCGAAATTCGACACCGAGATCGCGGGCAAGCTGCTCTAGCGCGTTCGCTGCTGCTCTCATCCCCCCTACTGGTTGGACCACCCCGAGAACAACGTCCATATAGCTGATGATAGCGAAAATCCCTAGAGCTCGTAGTGGCGACAGGCCCGCATAGAGCGCCTGAAAACTGAAGAGTTGTTGGAGTCTTTCGTCGTCAAAATAATGCCCGACCACCTTAGGAAGCCGTTGAAAACCCCGCAAGCGCACGAGCCGTACCAGCGCCTTTGGGTTACCAAGCAGAGCACTCACACTATCGAGTTGTGCGTCAATGAAGGAGGGGAACTCAACCGCAAACAGTTCCTCAAGATAGCGACGAAACTGCAGGTAACCCTCGGCTTCCTTGCGAGACACTTGTTCCTCGATCTCTGCATACATCTGGTCTCGATCAGAAAACGTTGCGATCCGTCCTCGTCCATCGACACTGTCACGGTCGGCAAATGCCGCGTGATAGCCCGGCTCCAAGCGTCGGAAGGTGACGTAGTCATCGGGATTACGTCCGGCGCGGCGGAAAATATCACGGAACAGCTCGGGCATTGTAAACACGGTTGGCCCCGTGTCAATTTGAAAACCTTCCCGATCATATCGGCCCGACCGCCCACCTGGGTGCGAGAGTCGATCGACAACGGTGACGCGAACACCCTGGCGGGCAAGCTCAGTGGCTGCCGTCAATCCGGAGAAGCCAGCACCGACGACCACAACTGAGGCCGGCATCAATTCAACCTATCGACCACAAACCCAGCCATCTCGCCGAGTGCCACACGCGCCTCCTGGGTGAGCGCAAGATCATCAAGCGCCTGCATGGAACGCAAGAAGAGCTGATCGATGCGATCCTCCATCGCTCGGAGGGCGCCGGTATGTGCAATCATCTCCTGGAGTGCCTCAACCTCGGAGCCCGAGAGGTCATCCCGGCCAAAGAGTCCCTCAAACAGGGTACGTTCAGTCGAGGAGCACATCTGGCAGGCCAAACCGATGAGGAGCGTCTGTTTTCCTTCCCGCAGATCATCACCAACTGGCTTCTTGGTCCGTTCTGCCTGACCAAAGACGCCAAGAATGTCGTCGCGGAGTTGGAACGCCATCCCGAGTGGGACAGCAAAATGCGTGACCGCCTCTGTTGAGGCAAAGTACGCATCTGCGAGCGCTGCGCCGATGTGCATGGGTCGTTCAACGGTGTACTTGCCCGACTTATAGAGAGCGATGCGCTCAGCCTTTGCCAGTGTCGTACCGGTGGCGAAGCTCCCCGACACATCGAGCGACTGACCAAGGTTCACCTCGAGTTTCAACTCTGCATAGAGTTGACGAGCCCGTCGATTGGCGTCGATCAACATCTGATCCGCATAAGCGAACGCAAGATCGCCAACAAGAATCGCCATCGAGTCGCCATACTGGACCGCAGAACCACGCAACGCCTCCTGCCGGTGTTGTGAAGCAAAGGCGGTATGCACCGAAGGCTCTCCCCGGCGCACATCAGAGCGATCCATGAGATCATCGTGGATCAGAGCGAAAGTATGGAGCAGCTCAAGCCCCATCAGCGTCCTCATGAGTACAGGATCACTGGGGTCTGCACCCATACCCACGGCCGTCCAGTAGCAGAAGGCCGGACGCAGACGCTTGCCTCCAGAGATCACAAACCGACGCAGTGCATCGATCGGGAGAGCGAAGTCAGGATCGATGAGGCTCCACCGAGTGTGCTCTGTCGTGAGGAACTGCAAGAGTTCAGATTCGACCCTCTTTGAGATCTCGACAATTGAGCGAGGTGCTGCCACCTCCGTCATCATGTGAGCCAACGAATCGTTCTCCTCTAGCACACCAACTCCCTTTCGTCAGGATCGCTGACTACTACAACCACCCTTGACCGCTATCCTCTTCCCAGTTTCTGACCTTTGTCGTCAAACTTGAGGTTCAGGCCGACCCAGGTTGTCTACCGCTTCTAGCCTATCGACCTCGGGTGCACTAGCCGGAATTTGGGTTCATCAGTTCACCATTGCAAGTTCCCATTCGACTACACTCAGCGCAGTAGGGTCGTGCTGAGCACGGCGGAGGCACGGTATTGGGCCATTGCGATTGGGCCATTGAGAGAATGTCCACGAGACAATAGCGCCAGGTGAAAGGCACAAACGTGGATGAGGGTGAATCAGGCACGCACGGGAATGCGATGCCCGGCATACGGATCGATCTTCATACGCACACCTATCGCTCAGGCGACGCTAAGACGCCCCTAACTGAGTTTGCTGCGTTCGCGTCTCAACTTGACCTCGTTGCCGTCACCGATCATCACGACCTCAGGGCAGCAGCCATACTTCAACAAGACTACGGTCTCACCGTCATCCAAGGAGAGGAGGTGAACACCGGACAAGGGGAGGTCATCGGCCTCTACGTCACCCAACTAGTCCCGAGGCTTCTCGGTTTGGAGGAGACGTGTCGGAGAATCCGTAGCCAGCATGGATTGGTCTACATACCGCACCCAACCGATACCACACGAAAAGCGATCGGTTTAACGGGCCTCGTCACACTCTGCAGCATGGGGCTCGTCGACATCGTGGAGGTCGGCAACTCCAAGTCTGCGCTGGTGGATCGAGATGCCGAGGGCATCGCCCATTCCTTTGGGATCCCAGTGACCGCCGCCTCGGACGCACACACCGCCACGGCGATAGGCTCAAGCTATACCACGATTGCGCGCTCGCCAGTCGACGCTCCCGATCTTGTCCAACTCCTCTTAGAGGGGTACTATCACCATCAACCCTATGATCCTGCACGCGAGACGCACACGACCTTTGTGGTACCAGGTACTGCAGTACCTAATGCATAGAGTCAGGCAACATTGCCTACACCGAAGGAGAACTCGTGCTCGCAGTCGTCGTGAAGCGCTGACGTGACTCTCACGGTTGACGCGACTCTCACGGTTGAAGCTACGCCGCGGAGTCTGAGTCCTTGGTGCTGGAGCCTTTCGCTTCGGAGCTTTGACTAGGCGCCGTTGGCTTCTTCTCCGCCGGAGTCGTGGGGGTCGATGCCTCACCCGACGAGCCTTTCGCCGCATCAGTCTTCGAGGTCGCCTCCTGAGCGGCACCCGTCGCTGGTGTCACCGCTGAAGAGCTTCCTCGCGAGTCCGTCTTGTAGAAACCCGAACCCTTAAACACGATACCAATGTTGCCAAAGACCTTACGAAGTTCACCTCCGCACGCATCGCAGACGGTCAAAGGGTCGTCGTAGAACGACTGCACTACCTCGACATGCTTCCCGCACTGCTTGCAGACATACTCATACGTCGGCATCGCTCCTCCACTCACGATTCGAACTACTAGCACTCGAATGGCTAGACTGCTAAATCCATTGTAACCGGCATGCCACGCGAGAGACCCCACGCGTTAGAATGAGCTGAACAATCGAGGAGTACGGCATGGCAACGGTAACAAAGGTAGTGATCCCAGCGGCGGGTCTTGGAACACGATTCCTGCCTGCCACAAAGGCCCAGCCCAAAGAGATGCTGCCCGTTGTCGACAAGCCTGCGATCCAATACGTGATCGAAGAGGCGATTCGCAACAATCTCAATAACATCCTCGTGGTCACTGGTCGTGGCAAGCGATCGATCGAAGACCACTTTGATCAGTCCTTCGAACTCGAAGAGCTCCTTATTGAGTCTGGTCGCAACGCCGATCTTGAGCTCGTCCGCGCTATCTCCAAACTCGGTACAATTCACTACATTCGACAAGGGCGACCACTCGGCCTTGGACACGCAGTACTCGCCGCGAAGGCCCATGTCGGCAACGAACCCTTCGTAACAATGCTTGCCGACGACATTATGGCTGAAGATTCAGATCTGTTATCGAGGATGCTCGACCTTCACCACAGCACTGGTTGCAGCGTATTGTCACTAATGGAGGTCCCGCGAGAACAGATCCGTCTCTATGGCTGTGCCGAGGTAATCGAGAATCGCGACGGCACCACACAGGTCGTCTCGGTGGTCGAAAAACCCGACCCGAGTGAGGCGCCGTCGACGCTCGCAATCACCGGCCGCTACCTCTTTACACCAGAGATTTTCAAAGCGATCGAAGAGACGCCCTCGGGCAAGAATGGAGAGTTTCAACTCACTGACGCCATTGCCCGCCTCGGGCAGAACCAACCGGTGCTTGGTGTTGTCTTCAACCAGGGTCGCTACGACATCGGCGACAAACTTGAGTACTTGCGTGCCGTCGTCGAGATCGCCCTCGGTCGAGAAGACATTGGGCCAGCGTTCGCTGCTGAACTAAGGGCGATTTTGGCCCGAGAATTCCAAGCATCATGAAACCACTCAGCGAGGTGATCGACCACACCCTGGCCAACGTTCAACGTTTGCCAGAGGTAGAGACTCCCCTTGCTGACGCAAGCGGTCTCTATCTTGCTGGTCCAACGCTCGTCAAGAGCCCAATACCTCCCTTCGACAACACGGCCGTCGATGGTTTCGCTATCCGCCTGGATAGCACACTCGCCCACTCGGGCACCATCCTTCGGGTGACGGCGACGGTAGCCGCGGGGGATGATCCCTCGAAGCTCACTCTGAACCCAGGAGAGGCCATTCGCATCATGACAGGTGCGCCGATCCCTCCCCAAGCCGATGCCGTAGTCATGGTTGAGGACACCACAACCATAGATGACGCCGTGACGGTTCACCGACTACCGCAGGTCGGTGACAATATCCGAAGAGCCGGCAGTGATATACAGGCTGGCCAGCGGGTCTTTGAAGCCGGGACCAAGATAACGCCGGCCGTTCGTGGAGTACTCGCCTCGCTTGGTGTTTCCCACATCGCAACCTTCGCTCGGCCAACGGTCGGCGTCATCTCAACAGGAGATGAACTCTCTGATGCCGAGCTCCTCGCACCTGGGAAAATCCATGACTCGAATCGTCCTGCCCTCCTGGACTCCGTCGCTGCGCTCGGAGCCACCGCGGTTGACCTCGGCAACGTCGGCGACGATCGTGAGGCCATTCGTCGTGCGTTTTGGCATGCGGTCACTACCTGTGACGCCCTCATCACCTCAGGTGGAGTCAGCGTCGGTGACTTCGACTACACCAAAGCAGTGCTCGATGAACTCTCTGACAACCAAATCACCTGGTTTCAGGTGGCGATCAAGCCAGCCAAGCCCTTTGCCTTTGGCCGAGTTGGTAACGTTCCCGTCTTTGGGCTGCCGGGCAATCCGGTCTCAGCCCTCGTCAGTTTTGAGCTCTTTGTACGGCCTGCACTTCTCTATATGCTCGGAGCAAGACAGCTCTTTCGCCCCACGATTCGCGCAGTCACGACAGTCCCACTCGATCATCATCCTGACGGAAAACTCCATCTGGTCAGGGCCACCGTCGAACTCGACGGCGCCGGCGGACTACAGGTCACCCCACAAGGACATCAGGGTTCCCATGTGCTCACAGGGCTCGCGCAGGCGAATGCACTCATCCTGCTGCCCGATGGAGTGCACGTCCCAATCGGTGCGAGCGTTCAGGTGTTGCTCATTGGCAGCCTCGACACCGATACCTTCTCTCCGCCAAACCCAACGAACGTACACTAACCCTCGTGGACCCACTCCAGCGAGTCCGAGATGCGCTTTGCCTTTGGGGACTCGACGACACGATCCAAGCCTTCGGGGAAGGTACCCATACAGCGGTTGATGCCGCACGAGCCATTGGTTGCGAAGTTAATCAGATCGCCAAGAGTATCGTTTTTGCCACCGCCGACGGACCGATGATCGTCATGGCGGGAGGAACGAACCGCATCGACAAGCGCAAGGTCGGTAGGGCCACTGGCATGAAGCTCCACTCAGTTGGCGCGGACTATCTGCGTGAGCGACTCGAGCTTGAGCCAGGTGGGGTGACGCCACTCGCCACAGACGCCGAGCTTCCCGTCGTGATCGACTCCGACCTTTTTACTTTTGACCAGATCTGGCTCAGTGCTGGCACGCCATCACACATACTGAGCATCACTCCCGAAATGCTTCGTATGATTACCAGGGCTCAGATCATGGCAGTGACAGAAGTTCCCAGTTCATCCTCCTAGACCAGGACAGATCGGTACCCGCCTAATCGGAGGAGGTGTTGTTACCCGCTGCGATCCGCCAGGTGAGTACCGCAAAACTGGTTGAGATCGCTCCAAGGCCAACATGGACCAACCGAAAGCGCACCGAATGTTCGCGGTCCTTGACCATATTCTTGATCAACACCGACCACACATAGATACTCCATGCCGCACTCGCTCGGAGCAACCACCTATCTTTTCTTTGCATGCCAACGAGTCTACTCAACCCCATCGCGATCTTCGGAGCACCCAACACCATAACGCATCGGCGAAAATACTTTGCGCGAACCTGTAACGGTGTCTATGGCACGTGCGCTTCCCCCTACAGACGCCGCGGTCGTCACCATCGAAAGCAAGAGACATCGCACGTGAGAAAGGATATCGATCTGCTATGCTAATCAACTTCATCTCCGGGAAAAGTCTGGTGCTCGCCACACTCCTCGCATCTGGCGGCCTCGGCACCATCGCCGTCGCGCACATGAACGAACACGCCGCGAAGGCAACGCTTGCAGTAGCCTCCACAAGGAGCACAACGGGTCAGCACTCCTCAACTCCTAACAATCGGTCAGCCCAAACGCAAACAGCGACGACGCCAGGGACTCCTGCGATCAACCAAGGCCTCTCGTCGGGGGCGAGTCTTCACGGGCTCTGCGTCGCCTATCGCGCCCATCTGATGATGAGTGGAGGAGCAACCGCGAATGCCGAGACCCACCTGGCACATGCCCACGCCTTCCTTGAGCTTGCCGAGTTTGCGACCGCAAAGGGAGAGACGATCCCTGTCCTCTGTGCCAACCAGGGTGGAGTGTCTATCAGCATCATGCCTGCCGGCCAGAGCCCTGCAATGGGGAGGAACGGTAAAACTTCGACCGTTAGCGCAGCGAGTGGTGCTTCCTCATTCGCCTTGGGCAACCGACCTTAACCCACCCATGCAGTCCAACGGATAGGCAGTTAGTTGATGGGATCGCTGATCTCAGATCCAAACTGTCTATCTGTTGGACAAACCAGGGTGCACTCGTACGACTCTTAGCGCATTCGCGCATCACAGAGGACTACGGATGCAACCATGAGGGGCGCTCGATTCGGTAACTGAAGTTTCTATCCTGTTGCTTACCCTCTGATTCCAGATGAGGGTTGAGGGTGAGCGCCGGTGCATTTGCGGCGAGCAAGCGGTGCCATGCGGCAATACCTCCCGTGCTCAAGTCATCCGACCGCGGAGTGGCAACACCCTCGAAGTTCACCATGACCCCCGTTACCCAGATGGCTTCCTGATCGACGGTGATCTCGAGTGAGCGCGCCTCACACGGCCAATCCATCAGTGCAGAGGTAGTGACCTCAAGCAGTTGACGTCCGTTGCCATGATGTACACGGACCCGATTCTCGTGCGTATGCCCGTTCACAAACGCGATCACATTAGGAAAGCGCAGCAACGTTGCGAGCAACCAGTCGCCCAGCTGGAAATCGGGTCGCATGGCAGCCCTCTCGTTCGTAAGCGTCGAAAGTGGATGATGTGCTGCGACGATGATCAATCGATCCTCGCCATCGCTCGCTATCAATTCACCATCCTCCCTCACGTGACTGGACGAGTAGCGTTCCAGTACCTTGACCAACCAGCGCGCCTGGCCCGTATCGATAGCACCCTCCGCCCCACCCCAGCTGAAGGCGGTGTCGAGCCCGATCAGCAGCACCTCATCATTGAGCTCGGCGCTGTAATAGAGGTGCTCATCGTCCACGAGTCCATGCCCCTCAGGAGTGCCGCCGGCGTTTCGGATAGCCTTAGCGAGCGTTCGGCGATCGATAAAGTGCCGATTCAAGTCTGGGGCGATCTCGTGTCCATGCCCCCCATCAAGAAGCGTCGCTGGCGATTCAACCCCGAGACGCAGTGCGTCGTTTGGGTCCAACTCATCGGGTGGCCCGAGCTGTTTTGTCTCTCCCACGACGATCGATCCCGCCGCAGCGTTGGTGACGCCGAGCCCTTGGACGAGCAGCTCGTGATTTCCGTTGGTGATATACCAATCGCAGCCAAGACCTGGAGAGACGATCGGACCAAAGGCAGCCGCAAGCAAGCCCTCAAGAGTGGGAAACCCCCAAAGCTTTTTATAGTCGTCCCCACCAGGCTCTGGATGCCAATAGGTACTATCCCCAAAGCCATGGGCCGCGACAAAGGACATGGCTTCGTCGCCCGATTGAAGATTAACGACTCCACCACCGATAGCCGCAACAAAATTGTCAAGTTCATTCTGTTGCGAGTTATCGATCGAGTCACCGGTCACGATACAGCAGACTCTTTCCTGTCCATCCGTCATCTCATTAAACTGACGCAACATGGCGACGAGCGCGTGAGCAACAAGGAACTCCTGCGCCCGATAACCCGGGATCAGCTCTTCGAAGCCAGGCACACCATAGAACGAGTTCACCCACTCATATCGAGCCGGTGATTTCACATCCGCCAGCTGAATATCTGAGAGGTGCAAAAGGTGCAGCAACCGCCTCCCAGGTGGCATCGGACAAGGCTCGCCCTCTGCTCGCAAATCGTGAAAACCACCCATCAATCCTGGTGTCAACTCGCGCTGAGCGACAAAGCGCAACGACTCCACAACGCTCCCTTCTCTCGGTCCAACAACCAAGCTAGGCCTCCCAGTTATCCACACGGGAAAGCTACGGTAAACAACGTGCGACAAAGAAGGCGCGCCCAAGAGCGCCTAACCCACCGACGCGACCCGATAGGCTCTAGCTGATGTCAGCCGGTGTGGCGCAGCTGGTAGCGCAGGCGATTTGTAATCGTCAGGTCGTCGGTTCGAGCCCGACCACCGGCTCCACGATCGAGCCTTCCCATGCCATGAAGGTTGCCTATCGATGAAGACCTCCTAAGCCAGGCCCTAGGATAGGACTGATGCACCCAGACCGGTTGACCCGACCCTTTTTTGTCCAACACCAAATGAACGAGACAAGTATCCTTGTCCAACGGCGATATCAGGACCACAGCCCGACCCAAGGAGACAGCACCCTATGACCGAATCCATCAACGAACTCGCCAACGAGTACCTCGCCAATCGGCTGCAACTCGATCCTATCCTCGCCACCGAACTCGGTACAGGGGATGATCCAGCGGGTCTTCCCGACTACTCCGTCACCGGCGTTGTGGCCAAAGCGGATCTCGACAGATCGATTTTGGCCAAAGCGCGCATCATCGACGCAAGTGATGACGAGGTCATCGCCAAACACCTGATGATCGAGCGCCTCAGCACACAACTCGCCCTCCATGATGCGGGAGAATGGATGGCGGAGATCAACGTGATTGCTTCACCCCAACACCAGATAAAACACGCCATCGACCTGATGCCTCGTGCTACCGTGGAGGACTGGGAGACCATCGCCGAGCGGTTGCGCAGGGTGCGCGCGTCGTTGGCGAGTTATCAACAAAGCCTACGTTTGGGCCTTGCGCAGGGGCTCGTTGCTTCGCAGCGTCAGGTTCTTGAAGCAGCCCGACTGGCGCGACGGACGGCGACACCGGGAGGACCTTCGTACTTTGAAGAGCTCACCACCTCGTATCACCGGCAGGCGCCAGGGAACCCTATGGATTTTGGGGCCGCCTGTCAAGAGGCTGCATCAGCTTACTTAGACCTCGCCACCTTCTTCGAACAAGAGTATCTCCCACATAGCACCTCTATTGACGGAGTCGGTGGAGATCGCTGGCAACTCTACTGCCAGCTCTTTAACGGAGCGACCTTTGATCCCCAGGAGTCCTACCAGTGGGGCTTTGAGGAACTACAGCGCATCCGTCGTGAGATGGAGATAGAAGCGGACAAGATCCTTCCCGGCGCAGGTATTCATGCAGTGATCGCGCATCTTGAGCATGATCCATCGTTGGTGATCAACGGTGCTGACGCCTTCGCGCTCTGGAACCAACAGGTTCTCGATGGCGCCGTCGCGGTCCTCAACGGCGTACACTTCGACATTCCTGCCCCGATCCAACACATCGAAGCGATGCTGGCCCCCGCCGGCGGCGCAGCTGCCATGTACTATACGCCGCCATCGATAGATCTCTCGCGACCTGGTCGAACCTGGTATCCGACCCAAGGACGGACGGAGTTCCCCCTCTGGCACGAACTCTCTACGGTCTATCACGAAGGCGTACCAGGTCACCATCTCCAGATCGGCTATGCGACATGGCTCGGCGAACGACTCAACCCTTTCCAAAGGGTCCTTGGTGCTAGCTCTGGTCATGTTGAGGGTTGGGCGCTCTATGCCGAGCGACTGATGGATGAATTGGGCTTCTTCGAGGAGGCCAGCTACCGCCTCGGGATGTTATCGTCACAGGCGTTCCGAGCGGCCAGAGTCGTCATTGACATCGGATTACACCACGACTACCCAGTTCCACGCAATGTCTTCGCAGGGGCACCCGAACACTGGACGCGTGAATCCGCAATCGATTTCCTCCGCAACATGACTGGCATCGATGGCATCTTTGCCACCTCCGAGATCGACCGCTATCTCGGCTGGCCCGCCCAAGCCACCAGCTACAAGTTGGGGGAACGCGCCTGGCTCGCCATTCGCGAACAAGTTCGACTCCGTGAGGGACCACGCTTCAATCTCAAACGCTTCCACCACCAGGCTCTAGCGTTGGGTTTTGTTGGTCTCGATCAACTGGCGAGCGCCTTTTCGGTATTGACGACCACGTAGGCAAGACCATATAGCGCGCCCAACAAGGAGCTCGCTCACTGACGAATCATCGAACCATCTCCCCATGAGCTTGGCAGGTGATCCGAGAGTCGCTGTTCTTTTGGCATCGTTCTGGTGCCTGATTCAATAGATCCTCTTGGCAGTGGGTTGCGACGGCGATCAGCTGCGGAGCTATAAGGAAAGCACCAAAAACCGGGCCTCGCTGAACCATGAGCGAATTGACGTCTAGAACAATGGGCGTTATACTGCCGAGATGCGCATGCGATCACTACCGCCCAGGTGCAATGACGACCATGGCGCACAAGTGCGGCCATGGTTAACCATCTCGCCGTACGCCGACACCAAGTCGTCACAGGGATGAGCAAAGCGATCAGCATGGGGGCGCACTTGGTCCGAAACAGGCCTCGTAACCAAGATTTGGCATCGATCAAGTCACGTCTCTCGCGCTGTCGACACCCGTCGTTCCGGTTCTTAACAACACTGATCATCCTTGTCGCGACGAGCTTATCGTTGGCGCTCGTACCGGCACCAGCTCTTGCCAAAGCGAGTTCGCCAATGCACCCAGCACGGCTCCCCGCTGGACTCGGGTTGACTGGGGATTCCAGTGACATTTCCGACATCACCTGCCCGTCGCAGAACCAGTGCCTGGCGGTGGGCAATGGTACCAAGGGTGCGGTTCTTCTTCGTACGACCAACGGAGGCGCGAGTTGGAGTCGGGTCACGCTCCCAAGTGGACAGGGCTTGGTCGATCATTCGATAGGTTTTATTAACACGATCACCTGCCCGTCGCAGAACCAGTGC
>NZ_DAHVNP010000068.1 GCF_027319265.1 Ferrimicrobium sp.
GCGCAGACGCTCATAGGTCAGGTTGTACTTCTCAGCGATGGCCAGTGCATAGGCCAGGCCATCCGCGGGGGCTCGCACCACCTTAAGGGTTCGCTCAGTCGGGTTCTCTGGCACGATCATGCTTACCATCGACACGATGGACGGCGCGAGGGATGTTATCTCATCAACGAAAGTGACAAGAAGACAAAGCAGGTCGAGTTGAATGACCTTCTCCAGTATCTTCGTTAACAAGAATCGAGCATCATTCAGTGTGGTCGAGGAGAAGATCTCGTTCATGATGATAATACTTTCAGAGGTCGCTGTCATCAGCGTGGTCTGTATCCGCACTAGGTCGTCTTCGAGTTTTCCGGTCATGTTGGCTAGGTCCTCTTCGCGCTCGAAGTGAGTGAAGAGCCGATCAAAGAGAAACAGTCGGGCAGCCGAGCCAGGCACAGGAACTCCGACACTCCCAAAATGGTGCAGCTGGCCGAAGGTGCGGGCAAACGTAGTTTTGCCTCCCTGGTTGGGCCCGGAGACGACAACGACGCGCTCGATGCCGGAGAGCGAAAAATCGTTAGTGATCACCTTTTGTCCTTTGGCGACCAACTTGTTGGCCAGGGCTGAATCGAACGTGTCAGTGGCCAACACATCCTTGGACTGGCTAACCTCAGGATAACAAAAGCTCAGGCCAGCGGCCCTCAACGGTTCCATGTACTCCAGATAAGCCAGGTAAAACTGAACCTCGCGTTCGAAACGCCGCACGGTTGCATCGAAGAACTTGTCATGATGGCGACAGAACTCGTCGAGGGCTAAGAACTCCTCTGGGAATAGGCGAGCCACGAGGTCTAGCATCTGAGCTCCGACATGGTCGATGCTCGGCCAGACACGATATTGGACACGATAATCCTTCGCCGCGCCCTGCTTGAAGCGTTCGAAGGTCTTCAGCACCTCAACGCTGTAGTCCGGTTCATTTTCGTATCGATAGACGTCAACCCGGCCACCGCGGATGCGCACGCAATATTGGATCTGGCCAAGAGCTTCCCTGCGCTGTGCAGCCTCAGTGGCGAGGCTCACGAATGCATCACATCTCGTATAGCTTGCCAGGTAATCACCAAAGGAATGGAGACCCTGAGAGTTGACCGAGTCAGCATTGAGGTCGTCGGCCAAAGAGGTCACTGCCTGGCAATAGATGGCAATTGCATCGAGTAGCCAGCCCTCCTGCTCATACTTGGACTGCATCTTTTCGAGCTGCGCCAAGTGTGAGCGGGTCTGGCGTAGCAGTTCAACTGACCCCTTGACACGCTCGAAAAGTGTCTTATCCTCCAGGTCCCGAAACACCTCGTGGCGGAATCGGATTGTGGTCGTATCGTGTAGTGGGCGATAGAGAAGCGTGGTGATGAGATCGCGCTCCTCTCGGTCGCCAGCTATCGAGGTCACAACCTGACCAATGTTCAAGTCGTTGACAAATGAGCGATCTGTTGGTTCTGTTCCAAGCTCGTCATCTAGTCCGTGCGGTGATAGAAGACTACGATGGGGTGTGGGCGAGCCGATTATGACCAACTCACCGAGATCCTCTCGCGCGACTTCTGCCCCCTCGGTCGAACTCTTGGCACACGAAGAGAGTTCATGCTGCCTCGGGTCCGTGTCACGGTTGGTCGAGGTCATATTCGCCTCACCCGCTGGTGGAACAGCACTCGCTCACCGAACCGCTCTCGCGAAATCCCACTCTCCCCTAACTTGTTGCTGCCGTCCTTGCAGTCCATTGTGCATGACAAGCCGCAAGGTTCTGTGTCCTTGTAGGAGGTGATACGCCCTATGTTCTCTGCCCGCCAGCTAACCAGGCGGTCGTCGAGATCACCAACGTCCCCCCAACAAGGCTCACTCGATGGTGCCAAGACTAACTTGACGTTAGGACTCTCCTCATCGGTCACCCAGGACAGCAGCACAGGCCAACTGATAGCCTGGCACCCACAAGGGACCGGGTACTCCGTGTGGATGAACGCGTCGAGTAGATCTCCGCCCTCTGCCAGCGAGTCGAGGATGAGTCCGTAGTTGGCCAGACAGGCCCTGAGCGAGAACAGGCCTCGCTCCAGGCATAGGAAACGATGGAGGTGGTTGTGACCGATCTGGCTCCGACTGTTCGCGAGTACCTCGACGATGGCCTCGTTCTCGCGGTCATCCATTACCACACCACACCCTTCCCTGGTGGCCCTGTCCACGTCTGATCTTGTTCCCGACCTCCATCGGGGCGGATGTCAAGTGCTTTTGGTCGGGCCTCCCTCCAACTTCGCGCCGACCAGCGACACCAATAAACGGAGCACCGGCGCGACTCCCGTGTCTGCGCGAGTGACTCCTGTCTTAGAAATATCACGACATGCCCCTATTCTCGCCACTTAAGCGCTCAATAGGAGCCATCAGCCTCAAAAGGGCGACATCAGCGAGCTCCATCGCCGTTTTACAATGCTAATGCTACCGTAAACGTGCAATCATTCCATACTGTAATACACAAGGAACGGGTGTTCGGACACGACAATCTCGAAGAACACCCGATGGATCCCAAGCCATGAAATCATCCCTGGAACGGGGAATCCCCCGAGATAGGCACTTTGGGGTGAAGGCACTCCGATACCGTATCTGTGAGCCCCGACTTTCTAATCTCACTGCCCAACATCCTATGGGCTGAGAATGTTGCTGAGTCCTTCACAGAGAACTGCTTGCAATCGCGCTCCCGGAGGTACTGTGTGTTACACGTGCCGCAGAGGGTTGCATAAGGCAACCCTGAATTATCGGGGTGACCAACCCCGATACCTCATCGCGAACCCCTGAATAGTCACGCGGACCTGAACGCGCCAAAACCCAACGCCATCTACCAGGTGAATTGAGGACGACAAGACCTGCGTACCCCACGAAGCGAGAGTGGTCTAGGAGCTATGAACTGTTCGGGCTACGTGACCTTCTCAGTTAGGATGGCCACAAACCCAAGCGCTTCGATCCCTTTCCTCAGTCGATGTACCGCTGCCTCTGACTCATTGTGGTTCTCGAAGTAGCTGGCACAAAGGCCTTGATGGAGTTCGTCATTGCCGAGTAGATGGCCGATAACTTTCGACAAACCGTTGCCGACTGCGACGTCTTGCCTTGTAGAAATGTCGACTTCTGACGACCCTTGACTATCGAGGTGCCAAGTAGGTTTGCTCCAAGCGTGCCATACACCTAAGTAGCCGTACCGTCAGGCGCCTTAACCAAGAGGATTATGTATGGTGCCCCAGAAGCAAAGCCTGCTAACTCACATCTATTCAGAGCGCCTCCCGTTGATGCCTGTGGTATGGCATCAATCCCACATTCCGTGAAGGGCGCTGGCCGTGCGAACGGAGCCGGCTCTCATCAGCAATATCACTGCTTACTAGTTGGAACCAGTATCCATCGATTACTCGCAAAGGAGGGAAATACCCTCTGAATCACACCGCTTCTTAGATTGACGATAACACTCTCCCTGAGATTCTCAACCGTTACTATAGCGTCAGTACCTCCGGGGAGAATCGCCAAACCACTAAGCTGGTTAGCGCCGGCGCTATTGGTGTTTGCACTCACGGGGATTTCTCCAAGATACCTATCGCGTGTCGCCGAAAATTCTAGGATATGACCAGAAAAGCCTGCGGCATAGACAGTCCCTTGATGGGAACCAACGGCTAACTGCATAAAACCAGCAGTAGCTGCGGGAACATCATTATAACTAAAGCTCGGATCCACTTCGGGAGTAGGGATCGCGACGGTGGCGCCGGTCGCAGGATTCAGCACCGTCATGACCCCGGTTTTTATATCCGCAGCGAAGATCTGGCCGTGGGCCCAAACCATGTCGCCAATCTGAGGAACATTGTAGGTCCGAAGAACCTCCCCGTCGCGCACATCGATAGCTGTAATAACGGAGTCCGCGTTACCACCTACGAAAGCGACTCTGCCATCCGGACTAAGAACCACGGCATTGCCGCCTACTGCATCCGCAAACAGCGCTCTATGAGAGTTGAGCGTGTAGCCGGCTACAGCATTGCTGGCGAGCACGAGAAGAACATTACTATTAGGCACCACCCGTGCAATGCGACCGCCCGGGATCGAAGTGAATGACCCTGTTACCTGTAGGGACGAGCTATTTGAGACATAGGTAATGCCAGCAACCGTTGGCGTATAGATGCTATGAGTGATCGCAGAGTAGCCAACATAGAAGCTGTTCCCTGAGGAGGTGTTTGCTGTACCATAGTGTCCAACCTGAGTCGACCCGCGAGGAAGGGATAGCTGAGCTAAGGTCCCTGGTCCAGAGCCAGTAGTCGGGGCAGGAAACGCACCAACCACCGTTGCCAACGGCGCAACACTAGGGCCATGAGCTGCCGCAGCTACAGGGAACACACCAGAGAGTGCTGCTAATGACACAGGGAACAGACGACCGGTATACATGTGAATTTCTCCTTAACTATTGAATATATTGTGCTTATAACAACTAGCAGCCTACCGAAGTAAGCACACATCGTTGTCAGGTTATACGCCCAGCCATTGAGTTGTGTTGTGTTGTTCTAACGATATCCTTAAGTTACTACTCCATACCCTACTTCTTACGACATATCGTGTAATCCAATGAACAAGCAGGCCGTCGAGGGTTATGTAGCTCCCAGTTACTTTGTCCAAACCACTTGTTCCCAATTGCCAAAGTCATTGTGTCGACGTAAACCCCTACAACTGAGCAATGACTAAGCGAATATCAAAGCTGACTCCTTCAACTGTCTCGTAGATGTGACGAGGCGTACAAACATAACCGATCCGCCTCAATTGCACACTAATGATCTTCAAGAGTTGAATCAAAGCTGGCAATACCTGCATGCAGAACACCTCCCGCTATGAATGACACCGTATCTGATTCACCTCGTTAGTGGCCGGTTCCGCAGCGATACTCACCCGCAGCGACTCCTCCATCTCATAGACCCGACATAAAGGGATCTTCTCATCGCTTGAAGGACACAAGCGTTAGACCCGGATGCTTGATCGGTGCGACAGGGAGCGAACTTCACTCTCCCCCACAAACCAGACCGGAGGCAATGCCTGACCTCTTCCATCACCACTGCGTGGTCCACGAGCGTCCAATTACTTCCCTGCATCCGTATAATCCCGAATATCCAACGATGCCGTATCATTGATCATCAACTTCACAAAGTAACTTGCAACAGTGCGGCGACTAGAGCGCAACACCGTTTCTCATCCTGCGTTTTGCAAAATGCCTTTCAACTTTCGCGAGCGGAATGTTACAGCAGCACCTAGTCCAACTACCATACCAAAGACAAGATGAGCAATGAAGAATGCGAGCGGAGGCACCAACCCCATCATCGGATTGATCGCAGGAAGAACGATATACATATTTACAACATATATCACCGCACCACCGAGAATCCCAGCACCGATGATGCCGAATATACTTCGCATCCCGGGAAGCCTATACCAGCTAGCCAGTGCGATCACTCCGAAAATAGCAACTCCAAAGATTGCTGACATAACCAGATGCAACATAGCCCCGGTTACGAGGTGCCCAGCTGTTACGGGCATAGCACTCATAACTGCATTGCGAGCCGAGAGACTCAGGCTAGACAGGATACTGGTGACAGTGGAGTTTGTGGCGTGTCCCGTCATCAATTCACCGATCATCTGAACTTTCGCCGCGGGCACGTGCATAGCGATGAGCATCAATCCGAGATGGTGCGCCATCGCACTACTAATATGGCCACTACGTAGTGCGGGGGTGAGTTGAGACATGACTGAGCTAGGAAGCTTAATGCCCATAGCCCCCATGAGAGCAGGAAACATTGATATAGGAGGAACGATCGTGTAGACAAAGGACGCAAGACCGAGATTTAGTGGACTAAGAAAGCCTGATCCTTCTACTCCCATAGTGATCATCATCACAATGGCAAGCATCATTCCTCCAATAACCCCTGCAATAATTCCGGGTTTCCAAAGTAGCCTACCCACTGTCAAAAGACTAATAGGGGAAGTTGGTTGTGTAACGTTTTTCATAAATATACTCTCCTTGTTGAACAAAGACATGACCGCACGAAGTAGATCATCCTAAATGGACTGCAAATTCCACTTCCCTCACGAATGAGATTGGACGAGAAACCCGTTCGAGAGCGTAACCATTCCAATTTCTTCGGTCTTTCAAATTGGTCTGAAGTGCACAGCACGCAGCAGGTCACCGTCGCTTTGGGTCTCGAAGATATACAAAGGTATTGCTCAACCCACGGAGTATCCACTGGAAAGCCCCTCGTACCCGGAGGGGACCAACATCACCGCGACGGGTTACGCAACCGGCATTCGGTGGCAAGATCAAGTCGTACTCTGCCACCGACGTGGACAATCTGGCTCGACTGTGTTAGCCATCCTGTCTTGTCTCTCCGCGATACCAGAATCCAAGCGCCTGGTCATGCAGACTGTTTAAGGCACGTAGCAGCTACAGCAGACCTTATTCGAGCTGGGAGGACGGCATCCCGGTTCTCAGCATGCAGCGAGCGGTTGAGCTGAGCCCCCGTCAGATTGGATGTGCACGATGGCACCGGGTTCGCTCAGCGCTCGTACCTCCAGACCGCGACTACCTCACCGGCGCGGTCGAAGTCAACTGGGCCTACTTCAGGGAAGAGGGAACCAGCCTTCACAGAAGATACCAGAAGGGTGGTACGGTTCTGTTAGGCGTCGCTATCGACCTCCAAGAACCCGGGGCTAATCACTCATGACCCGGAAACTGATCAACCCTAACTCCTGGAGTCCGGATGGCGCCAGCTCCTGGAGGTCATTGATAGGTACAATAAATCTTCTATAGAATTTCCAAGAAGGATTTGTGTGGTGACAAGACGGGAATTAACCACCTAACGAGGAACATCGAGTACTCCATATGGACTGAGTCAGAGGAGCAATTCGCCTCAACTATGTGCTCCAGCAATATCGTAACGACATTGCTCAGTTGCTTCGGATGTTCGATGTAACCATGCCGAGTATCCTCGGATTCACAACCGTTCGTGGGCCGAGTTCACGACGATTGGCGATCAATATTTAAGCACTAGTGTATCCCAATCAGGCTGGCCAACACCATTGACAGCAAAGCCGGTAATAAGCTTTCCGACGTCTTCCGCAAACCCGTCTCCAAATCCATGACCTGAGGATATTCAACACCTATGTAAAACGTTGTTGGATTCCTCGGCAGCATCGGGTCCCGTGACAACAACGAAGGCGGCAGGGTTATGTTTGTCATTCGGGACTTCCCACCCTCTGACATACCACTCTGCGTAGCGGAACTCCGATCGTAGAACCGGTCCAGCCAATAGCCACCTCATAGGAACGCTTCAGACGCTTGGGGGTAATAGATGGCACGTAGAGCGAATCAACAAAGGTATGAGCATGGCGCTCGGTCGTCACCTGGTAGCGAAAACACCTGCGTTCATCAACAAGGACAACGAAATGATGTCGCTCTAGATGAGATCGGAGTCGGCCGAGATGAATACCGTTTGGATAAGCAGGGCGGGTCTCGTGCAGCGCCGCTAGTAGACGGGCATATCGGATGCGGTCGCGGGCACTCAATGGAAACGACCCTGGCAGCAAGAGTGCAAAAATGCCACCAACCTTGATGACCCGAGAAATCTCACTTAACACCGCCTCCACTGGGTTGAAGAGCATCAAGGCCATGGAACACGTCAACAAATCGAACGTTCCACTGGAGAATGGCTGATGGTCAGCATCGCCACGCACGAGTGAACTCGACAACAATCTGGCCGCTTCCGCGAGTTCGCTCTGGGAACGATCTAACCCAATCCAATGGAATCCTTTCACGGCTGCCTGGACGGGACCACTCCCGCAAGCCAGATCAAGAGCCAACTGTTCATCTCCAAGTACAATCGAGGACACAAGCCACTGGTAAGCCGTAACCCCGTCACCGGCAGTTGCCGAGCCGAGAACCTGCTCGGTGATACCGGGGTGCTGCTGGTGAAACTCATCGAGATACCCACTCCAAGATCGATGGCTCTGAAATCGGTTCGAATTAGGCACGGGCCAAAACGCCAAACGGTTCAAGAGCGCTGAGGCGTTCCTTAGCGCCGTGTGAGCGACCCCACAATAGATCTCGCTGTCGCCCAAGCGCCCGACGTGAAGTATGACAAGCGGATCCCCGGTCACCCAACACGACCTTGCGGCGTCGCATGCATCCGACACTAGACGAAAGGCTCAAACCCTTACCAACGGTGCCACCAGCCGATTCCACTAGCCAGTGGTGCAGCAGAGACTTGATATCACGCATTCCAGACAGACTTACCAGCCCTCCCTTCGATAGCTCACTGCCCACACGGGCATCAAAGAGCACGGTTCCTGACCCGCGACCCCAATAATAGTCTCGCCAACTTGTCCGGCGACAAGTACGGAGCCGGGAACCACAATCACTCCCCGGCCAAGCCGCTAGGATCCCTGACTACGCCTTTACGCCTTGATCAACCCGCAAGTCAGACTCCGGATAACAACACGTTCTAGCACGGCCAAGAAATTCCCAAAGGTTCTTCTTTATTCCAAGGAATACTATGTTCACCTGGGAGGTTACGTCATCATGGATCTCGAATCTGATGAAAGCACTACGGCGTGTGGACACCCACATTATGCGTTTGCTCGTTATGTAGTGCCCGAGATCGAAGTTCTTGGTCGTGTAGCGCTCTCAATCACGCGCAATCCAGCCGACGCTGAAGACTTGGTCCAGCTCACGCTATTGAGCGCCTACCAGGCGATTGAACGTTTCGACGGAGCACATCCTCGTGCATGGTTGTTTACGATCATGCGGAATACTGAGATAAAACGGCATCGTCGAAGACGCCCGCAATTGCTTCGCGACCCTGACCAGGCATCGCGAGTTGAGGCTGAGGATCCTCGTGGCGGGACTCTCTCGACCGAAGAGGTGGTCATCGCTAGAGAATTCGATGCCGAGATCATGCGTTGCATAGCTGCGCTCAGCGAGCAGGACCGTCAAATCATTGAGCTTGTTGATATTGATGGACTCACCTATGCCGAAACAGCAGCCATCATTGGGATTCCAATTGGGACAGTTATGAGTCGGCTCCACCGTGCGAGAATGCGAATTCGCAAACGGCTGACAATTGCAGGCCTTGCACCGAAGAGGAGGATGTGATGAGCAAGCCTTGGAAGATGATTGCCGAGAGACGCTACTGCTTTACAACAATGAGAGTCCTACAGGACTATCTTGACGGTGTACTCGCTGATGCAAAGGCTGATCAGGTAGCCCGGCATCTGGACGATTGTCGGCGTTGCGGCCTGGAAGCTGAGGTCTACCAGGAGATCAAGACCGCCTTGAGTAAGCAGGAGATGTTACTCGACCCCCAAACGGTACAACGCCTTCGCAACTTCAGTGATCAGCTGATCCGAGAAGGCGCGTCCAGCCAAGACGAGTCCAATGACTGATGTAGCTCGCGGTGAAGACGTCAGGTCGCCTCCTGAGTCACAACCCTCGAGAAGTAGTGGTCGAACGGTCGCCAGAGTGTGTGATCTCGCGGTTATCGGCGGAGGCGCAGGAGGGCTAGCAGCGGCACGCGCTGGCGTGGCTCGTGGACTCAAAACCGTTCTCGTCTCCGATGCACCCCTTGGGGGAGACTGCACCTTTACCGGTTGTGTTCCATCGAAAACCCTCATAGAGGCGGCGTCACGCGGTGACACTTTTCGCCAAGCAGCGTTCAGAATCCAGGAGACCATAGCCCAGATCGCGGGAGGCGAGGATGCTATTGTGCTTCATAAAGAAGGTGTCGAGGTGGTCGAAGGGTTTGCTCGTTTCTGTGGATCACACGAGATTGTCGTAGGATCGCAAAGACTCCGAGCCCAGAAAATCGTGATCGCCACTGGATCTCAGCCTTCCATTCCTTTGGTACCAGGACTTCGTTCAGTTCCCTTTCTCACGAATGAGACGGTTTTCGCGCTGAATGCATTGCCACCTTCCATTGCAATTCTTGGCGGAGGAGCGATTGGGTGCGAGATGGCTCAAGCTTTTCGACGCTTCGGTGTCGATGTCCACCTCATTGAGGCTGAGTCCCGACTGTTAGCCCGAGAAGAGCCGGAGGTGAGTGCAGTTTTGGGGCGATGCTTCTCCGATGCGGGAATTCATCTACACCTTGGCCAGCATCTCGAGAGCATTCAACAGACCATGCCGGATGGTCCTATTGAACTGAGGATGTCGGCGGGCAAAGAAGTGCTGCGAGCCATGGCCTTGCTCGTTGCGACGGGACGGCATCCCAGAACCGATGGGCTCGAGTTGGAAGCGGCTGGAGTTGCCGTCGATGCTCGCGGATTTGTAAAGACCGATAGCAGTCTTGCAACCACCAACAAAGATGTCTACGCGGTCGGAGACATCAACGGTCGTCTGTTACTGACCCACGCTGCTGACGAAATGGGAAGAGTCGCAATCCACAACATTACCAACCCTTTGGGAAGGCTCGGTAGGCGGTCCTTCAAGACCTCATCTATCCCTTCGGTCGTCTTTAGCGATCCCGAGGTCGCTCGCGTAGGATTAACCGAAACAGAAGCCGTGGTCGTTGGAGGCAGAGTGGCCTATCTCCCGATGTCTGAGGTAGACCGAGCCATAACCGCCAACCGCACCGAAGGTTTCATCAAGTTGATCGCCGGCCCACGGACGTTTCTCCGAAACGCTGGAGGAGGACGACTACTGGGGGCGACCATCGTAGCGCCGAGGGCCGGAGAGATGATTCACGAGGTCGCTCTTGCATTGCGATTGGGTGCGTTCACTGGTCGCTTAGCACAGACCGTTCACGCGTATCCTTCCTGGTCAGCTGGTACTCGCCAGGCAGCAGCTCAGTTTTTTATGGAGATCAACGGTAGAACAGCCTTTCGAGCTACGAATCGCTCATAACGTTGCGATCCATCATCTGCAAAACCCGCTCAAGGAGCACGCCACCCGCGAATACTCTATCGGAGCGCCTGCCGATCAACTTACCATCAAAATTGCAGGCACCACGAGAAATGCCTGGAAGTTTCGCGAAACCAAGGGGGTTCCACTCCTTGGGCAACCCGAGAGTCTGCTGCTACGTTTTCCGATACTTAAGCCCTGTGGTCGCAGAGACAACCGAGCAACATGGGAGAGAAGGGTGTTATGGGAGTTCTGACACATCAATGGACCCGAATGAAAAGCTGGTTCAGAGAGGTAGAGCGATCAACTCGGCCGATAGCCGACGACACTAGAGAGGCACTCGCCGCTAGGTGGGCTGCGCTGCCAGGTCATATTCGCACGGATTCTCAAACTCTGGGCCGAATGGCTGTTGGTTGCGAGGGGACCCACGGCGTATTCCCGCGCTGCAATTTTGCGTGTACTCCGTGCTATCACTCAGCCGAGGCAAACCAAGTGCGAGTCGACGGTCCTCATACACTCGCCGAAATCGAGCGTCAGATGGCCCACCTTGCTTCGGAGCGCGGCCCCCATGCTCACGCTCAACTCATCGGAGGCGAAGTTACCCTCCTTGAGCCGAATGATCACGCCAAGGCGTTGCAGATCATGCGTGAACACGGCCGAGAGCCAATGAGCTTTACCCATGGCGACATGGACTACCCCTATCTCAAGGCGCTAGCGATTGGAAGTGATGGTCAACCTCGTTTCAAACGACTTTCATTTGCGGGGCACTTTGATACGACCATGCGAGGCCGGCGGGGCCTTCGTATTCCGACTTCTGAAACTGAGCTCAATTCCTTTCGTCAGGCCTTTTGCGATCTGTTCAAGAGACTTCGCCGAGAGTATGGGGTGAAGTACTTCCTCGCACACAATATGACGGTGACCCCAGGCAATGTCGACGAGATTCCTGATTTGATCCGTGAATGCAACTCGATGGGCTTTAACATGATGTCGTTCCAACCGGCAGCCTTTGTCGGCAACCCACGTCGTTGGAAAGAGGACTACACTCGCTTGAACGCCGATTCAGTCTGGACTCAAATTGAAGCCGGCGCGGGAGTTCGACTGCCGTTTCGAGTGTTTCAAACTGGCGATGAACGCTGCAATCGGTCAGCTTTCGGGTACTATCTCGGTAAGCGCTGGTTTCCCGTTCTCGACGAAGACGATGCCGATGATCTACAAACTCGGGATGAATTTTACCGATACCTCGGTGGCGTTCATTGGGGAGCGCCAATCTCTCTGCTACTTCCAAGACTTGGAAGAGTCGTTGTCTGCCACCCACACTTGGTACTCGTTGGCATTCGTTGGCTATGGCTCCGGATCCATCAATCTGGCGGAGTACTCGTCGTAGTTCGGGCCCTCCTGCAGCACGAGGTGCGTCCAATGACGTTCGTCATGCATCGCTTCATGAATGCTGAAGACGTCCAGCCTGCCTGGGAAATGCTCAAGCGAGGGGAGATGAGCACCGACCCACACATTCTGGAGACTCAAGAGAGACTCCAGTCCTGCTTCTACGCAATGGCCCACCCCGAGACTGGGGAAATTGTGCCAGCATGCGTCCAACACAGCGTTCTCGATCCAGCAGAAAACAGAGAGCTGGTAAAGCTCCTACCGCTTCCAAGACGGAGATCCGCCGATTCTGACCTCTCGGCAACAGTAAAGGTGCGACCATGATCGGTATCATCTCAGGTTCAGGAATCGACCAGTGGCCAGGCCTCATCGACCGTCAGATTCATCATGCTACAACACCCTTTGGTAGTGTCAACGTGACACTTGGTACGGTAGGAGACACAGTGGTAGCACACGTATCACGCCACGGGCCATCACACGAGCGACTCTCGCATCAGGTAAACCATAAGGCTAACCTCTCCGCCCTCATCGATCTTGGAGTGAGCGCCGTCATCGGCTGCACTGCGTGTGGAGCTGTTCAACCGTCAATCGAGCCCGGTTCGCTGATCGTCTTTGACGACCTTTACTTCGGGTCAAATCGAATGCCAGACGGCAGCTTATGTACTTGGTTTGACACTCCGGGACAGAAAGATCGCGGGCACTGGATCTTCGACCACCCTTTCTCTGATGATCTTCGAAACTCACTCATCAACGCGGGCAAAGAATTCGAATCAAAGATTTTGACAAATGGGGTCTACGGACATGTGGATGGCCCACGGTTCAACTCTCGAACAGAAATCAGTGCCTTAGCGGCCTGTGGCGTGACTGCGATCAGCCAGACTGGCGGACCAGAGACAGTTCTCGCTGGAGAGGCCCAATTGCCCTACGCCCTCGTTGGATACGTCACCGATTACGCCAACGGTGTCGCCAACGTACCCGAACCGATCGAAGCACTAGTAGCACGGATGCGGGTGAGTGCAGACCGCTTCGCCGAACTGATCCGTGCTGCACTACCCCTCGTGAACGCCCACACACCCCAACCAGCTGGGGAGGTCTTTCGGGTGGAATCATGAGCGCTGCTCCAGCTATTGCGATCATGGCAAAAACCCCTCGGCCTGGACAAGTAAAAACTCGCCTTGCCCCAATACTCAATGACCTCCAGCTCGTTGAGCTCCAGCAGGCGTTGATTCACAACGCCGTGCAGCTTGCGCGAGAGGTTGCCCCGATGAACACGTACCTTTGCTTCGACCCCCCGGAGTCCGGTCACACCTTCTCCACCTTGTTGGACCCTCAAATTCATCTCATCGCCCAGCGAGGCGACCACCTTGGAAAACGCCTCATGGCTGCAGCAGACGATGTCTACCGACGAACATCTGGACCGCTGATGATCATCGGTACCGACATCCCTCTCATAACTGGGCAGCACTTGCGCCATGCCTCATCGATGCTGAGTTCTGGTTTCGACGTCGTGATTGGCCCGGCGCTCGACGGTGGTTATTACCTGATCGCGATGAACCAGTTAGAGCTTTCAGTCTTCGACATTGACCCCACCCTTTGGGGAGGACCAGACGTTCTCGAAGCGACTGTAGCAGCAGCAAAAAGCTTCAGACTCTCCGTTGGGCTTCTTGCTCCATTGCGAGACCTCGACACCCCTAACGATGCTCTCGAACTGATCAAGGCACCAACCCTATCGCCAGAGATTCGATCCCTGTTATGTCAAGCGAAGCCGATATCACGAGGGACTCATGTCGGTTTGTGATGTCCAGGGCACAGAGCGCAGGTCGTCTCCGGTGATCTCCATCATTATTCCCACCCTGAACGAGGAGAAAACCATTGGGGCACTCCTCAACTACCTACACCAGATCTGTCTGGGGGCCGAGCTTATCGTCGTCGATGGTGGGTCGACAGATTCAACCACCACCATTGCAGCGCAAAAAGCTCGCGTTCTCAACTCTCCCCCAGGCCGTGCGCACCAGATGAACTGTGGTGCCCAAGCTGCCTCAGCACCAGTGCTATGGTTCATTCACGCCGATTGTTGGATTGATCCCAATGCCTTCGATCAGCTGCGCGAAGCCCTGAGTAGTCCCGATATTATCGGAGGAGGGCTCGCGTTAGAATTCGATTATCACACGCGAGGTCTTGATTACCTTGCATGGAGCTCGACACGACGAGCACGATATCTTCATCAGATATTCGGCGATCAGGCACTCTTTGTACGCCGTTCCGTGTTCGAGCAATTGGGTGGTTTCCCAGAGCTTCCAATTATGGAGGATCTTGAGTTCTCTCGACGACTAACTCGCCAGGGCAGGCTCGTCGTACTTCCGGCTGTATCCATCGCCTCCTCGCGCCGATTTCTCGAACATGGCACCTGGTCGATGATTGTCTTCATGCAGCTCCTCAAGGGTTGCTACTTCCTGGGAGTTCAGCCGACTAACATCGCCCGCTGGTATCAGCGTGGACCGTTCTGGACCTCGCTGATTCCAACAAAGAAACGAAGTCGAAAGGTAACCCAACCTACGTTGAGCATCGACATCCAAGAGCGGCATGACCATTCTCAGAATAACTTCGGTCGAACCGTTATTGAACAGAATCGGGATCATGAGCACCCAACAACCGAACAGGCTGACCCGGTGAGGAGGGACCTGTGGCAACACGACTGACGCCGCAAGAGACCGGAGCTCGGCTCGACCGCCTGGCCTGGAGCCCGATGCACACCACGATTTTGATAGCCCTCGGGGCTGGGTGGCTTTTCGATTCCTTCGAGGTTCAAATGTTCTCGAACGCCATCGGCCCGCTTGGTACTTATTTCCATGCGACCGTCTTTGAACAGGACGCAGTGCTCGCTGTGTGGCTTGGAGGCATCCTGTTCGGTGCGTTACTCGGCGGGCGTCTCGCGGACCGGTTCGGTCGCCGTCGACTCTTTCTCTGGACCTTGCTTTGGTATGCAGGCTTTACCGTCCTTACAGGACTCAGCCCAGATCTGACGGCAGTCTATGGACTCCGCTTTCTTGCAGCTCTTGGGGTTGGGGCGGAGTATGCCATCGTCAACGCTGCGATCGCCGAGTTCATACCAGCCAGAGTCAGAGGGAAGGCAAACGCCATAGTCATGAACTTCTGGCCAGCGGGAGCAATCGCTGCGGGCCTACTAGCGTTCTTGGTGCTCGATACTTTTGCGATTGCCGCGGCTACCTCGTGGAGATATCTTTTCATCTTCGGAGGTGCGCTAGCATTGTTGGTCCTCCTGTTCCGGCGGCGCATCCCCGAGTCTCCACGATGGCTCGTGTCCCAAGGTCGCACAGTCGAAGCGCAACAAGTCCTACGTAGTTTCGAAGCATCATGCGGTGGATCGGCACCACTACCACTACACCAAAACCTCGACATCGACCAACTCCGGGCACCGAATCAGCTCGGTGCGCTCCGTGAACTTCTCACTTGCTACCGCTGGAGACTCGTGCTCGGTGCCACGCTCGACCTCTCGGAAGCCTTTGGGTATTACGGCATCTTCGCACTGCTGTCAGTGGTGGTCCTTCACCAGGTCCACATCTCGGATCGTTCGATGCCTCTGTTCTATATCCTAGGGAACCTAGGAGGTCTAATCGGCGGACTCATCATGGCCCAAGCATTCGACAGGGTTGGACACCTCCTGATGGTCGCTATTACCTATCTCTTGGCCGCCGTAGGTGTCATTCTTCTCGCACTCGCCACGTCGAGCCGCGATGCTCATCTCGTTACAGCAGCTTTTATCGTAGCCAATGCGGCCGGCACCGCCGCTTGGACCTCCGCGTACCCGACTTTCACGGAATTGTTCCCTACGCATCTCCGTGCCGCCGGGGTTGGAACGTCGGTTGCCATCGGGCGCTGTGGGGCCATCATCGGCACGCTCTACCTTCCGGTCCTGGCAGTCGAGATTGGAACGACTGCCTCCTACTCATTGGTGGTAGGGTTCTGGCTCCTCGGGTTCCTTGGCATCGTGGCCTACTCCCTACTTGGAGGGATCGAGCCATCACGCCGATCTCTTGAGGAAGTGGTGAACCAGGTCTCAGGTTCAACGTTTAAGAAAGGTGACCATGAACCATCAGAGCTCTGATTTGAAGGCTAACACTTTGGATACTACTCGTCAGCTCGTACCCCGAGAGAAGTCCAACTCTTACCGCGTTGCCGTCTGCGGAGGACCATATGCGAATCCCTACGCGCTCTCGGCTTTCATTGCCGACGCCAATCAGCGAGGTTGCGATCAGCTGTACTGCCTAGGTGATCTCGGTGGCTTTGGCGCAGAAATCAATGAACTCTGGCCCCTTCTGAAGGCAGGAGGTGTCCAGTGCATAGCGGGCAACTATGACGTCGCGATTGCTCGTGGAGACGCCGACTGTGGATGTGGCTACCGGGATCCCACTGATAATCGCTACGCAAACCTTATTTACGACTACACGCGAACACACACCACGCCCGATTTTGCATCGTGGATGAGAACCTTGCCCACAGAACAGAGATTCGACCTTGGGGGGTGTGACATCCATCTTGTCCACGGATCAACCTTGGCGATCAACGACTTTTGGTGGGAATCCCTGTCCGATCAGGAGCATCAGCGCCGAATCGACGCCAGCGGGGCCCGAGTCATCTGCTGTACCCATTCTGGCCTGCCGTGGCAACGACACTTTGGACAAACACTAGTAGTCAACGTTGGCGTCCTCGGCAAACCTGCTAACAACGGCCGCCAGGAAGTTTGGTACGCGGTCATCGAAGTAACTGATGGTGTCGCTAAGGCAACGCTTGTCGAACTTCCCTACGATTGGCAAGCCCAGTCCGTCTCGATGCGCAAAGCCGGAATTCCTGAGCTCTTTGTGTCAACGATCGAGACCGGATGGTGGACGACCTGTATTGAAGTATTACCCCCGATTGAGCGCTCGCAAGGGAAATACCACCTGTATCGTGCCTCATTGCTAGAGTCTTTCACACCGACTGGGGGAAGTTGGAGCGATGAAGACAATCCGACACACACTCCGCGTATCGGAGTCTCTTCTCGTCCAGAATCCATCGTAGATGAGCTACCTGTCGTTCCACTCTTTGGTAGCCCGTACTTCCCACGTCGACTATGGATCTATACGAACTTTCACTGCAATCTCGCTTGTGACTACTGTGCGGTCGGGTCCTCTCCGCGCGCCCTTCCCCGCGCACTTTCGATTGATCGATTCCACGAAATAGTCGACGAGGCGCAATCAGAGAGCTTCGAAGAGATCTACCTCACTGGAGGAGAGCCCCTCCTGCGTGCCGATCTCACGGAGCTTCTCCGTTATAGCACCGCAGTGTTGCCAACCGTTCTGCTCACGAACGCTACGATTGTCCGAGGCGCGCGCTTTGAAAAGCTTCGAGAGTTTGCTGGCAATCCGAATCTCGTGATCCAAACATCCCTCGATGGCGCCCACGCTGAGACTCACGATTTCCATCGTGGGAGGGGGAGCTGGGCGCGAACGATGGAGGGTATCCATCGTCTCACCAGCCTGGGCTTGACGCTTCGTGTGGCCATGACGGCAACGCCTGAAAACGAACATGAAGTGAACGACGCGGAGCGCCTACTCGTTGGGGCAGGAGTGCCAGCCACCAACTTCCTGGTCCGACCACTTCTTCAACGAGGTCATTCGACCTCGGGCCTCGAGATCTCTGACGTCTCTACGGTTCCAGAACTCACGGTTGCCGAAGATGGCCTGTACTGGCACCCGGCTGGTGCCGACCAACGCACGAGCCCGGACATGGTGCTTGCACCTCCTGACTCGACACTCCAAAACGGCAAACGTCTGGTTACTCAACGTTTTCTCGCCGCCAGACTTGACGACGGGAGTCTGCCGAGACCCTATCGCTGTGCCGTATGAGTCCGAACACAGTCGCCAAATCCGCCACGTCATCTGCCTGAAGGCCGTGCCGCAACGTCCCATATTCCAGCTCGTAGAAGCTGTGACGATCGCAATCGGAGTTATACCAAACCGGATCCAAGGGAGATCTAAACCAATAGAAGAGGCCACCCGCCGCTGTCGCAATTGCCGATCTAAGCTCGCCTGATGAAAAGCAGCTCTCCTTTCAAACTTGAATATCCATTGTCCTCGCCACACGAGGCGACGAGAAGCAATGATCACACACGTTGAGCCCGACCGACCAAAACCTCTTGCCAAAGTGATACCCACTCGAATTGCAGCGCGAACCGATCCCATCAGCAGAGCGAAACAACCCAAGAAAAAGCGGGGCAACTCCCATTCCCCAGCTCAAGCGAGGGCAGTAGGCGTCATCCACCTCCGTAGAACACGAAACTCAACCGGTCCCATGCATCAAAATCGGAAGCAATCTGAATTCTGGCAGTCGAAGGGGTGCCAGGGCCCGACTGGCTCTACTTTAATCAGGTTGCCCCTTGGTGCCCCCGCCGAGAGGCATCTGTTCCCGTTAGACCAGTTCTCGCGAATACCACCTGCAACAGCGTCCAACAAATTCCGGGCTCTCCTGACATTCATGTGGATGAATTTCACCAGGATCTGAGTCGTAGTCCCAGTTCAGTGGGGGTAATTAGGGCTGAAATAGCCGCATAAGGAACGCGCACGGTTTCTGAGCTCTAAATTTGGTGTTAACAACGCATCAAAAAGGAGTTCAGAACCATGCGCGCTACCTCTCTAGTTAAGCAGATGCTAGGCCTTCGTGGTGTCACTGTCGTAGAGGTTTTAGTTCGTCCACACGAACTGCTGATAAAACTCAGGCTCACTCGGTCGAGCCTCGTGTGCCCGAAGTGCTCCTATGTGGCCCGGTTCTGTTATGACACGAGAACGCATGTACTCGCGATGGCGACACCTCGACATGGGGGCTCACCAGACGTGGCTGTCGTGCCAACTCAAGGCGGCTCCGGTGTCCCAACCATGGAGTCATCACCGAGGCAGTACCCTTTGCCCGACCTGTTGGGGAGTCTCGCTTCACGAGGGACTTTGAGCACCTCGTGGCTTGGGCAACCGCCAAGATGCCAGTATTGGACTCAATGGGACCACGGTTACGAAACTGCTCCGAGTCGCATGGCGCACGGTAGGGACAATCTGTGAACGAGTGGTCGCCGAGGAGCTCAACCCCAATCGTCTTGATGACCTCTTCGTCGTCGGAGTTGATGAGATCAGTTATCGCAAGCACCATAATTACCTCACGCTTGTTACCAACCACGAGACGGGCAAGATCGTCTACGCAGGCAGAGGGGAAGAAGGCCAAGAGCCTCGATGAATTCTTTAATGAGCTGGGCAAAGAGCGAACCGCCAAGATCAAGGCGCACCACTTTGGACCTCGGCCCAGCTTTTGCCAAGGCCTTCCGTGAGAAGGCACCTAATGCCCAAATCTGTCTCGATCCATTTCATGTGGTGAAGCTCGGCACCGAGGCCCTCGAAGACGTACGCAAAGACCTCTGGCGGGAGATGAGGAAGCTCCCCTCTCCTGTCTATGCCTGTAAGTTTGCTGGAGCACGGTGGGCTTTCCTAAAGAATCCAGGCACCCTGACAATGCGCCAGGGAACAGCTCTCGCGGCCATCAAACGCCGCGGGGGAGCCCTATGGCGAGCCTATGAGATGAAGGAGTCCCTACGGGCAATCTTTGCTGGAGACCTCGAAATCGACGAGGTGAATGAGATGCTTGATCACTGGTGCAAGCGGGCCTCACGTTCGAGACTGCCGAGCTTCATTCGCCTCTCAAAGACCATCCGAACACATCGAGATGGGATCCTTGCCTCCATCAGACTTGGCGTATCCAACGGGAGGGTCGAGGGACTCAACACCAAAGTCCGCTCCATCATCGCTCGCTCCTATGGGTTCCACTCCGCCAAGGCCACC
>NZ_DAHVNP010000069.1 GCF_027319265.1 Ferrimicrobium sp.
TGGCCGCGCTCGTCGTCGAGTTCTTGACGGTCACCTGGAAGTAGGCCGTGTTGCCGGTGTAGTTCGTAAAGGTGGTCGAGGGACCAAAGGTTCCAGTGGCCGAACTTGAGACCGACTTGGCGATGGAGACGACGGCCTGAGTGGGTGGAGGCGGAGGCAGAGAAGTGACACATCCCGTGAACAAATACTGATTACCATGAGTCTCTGCCGAACTGGCGAAGTCACTCACGATTACGTTTCCATCAATTTGAGAAGCACCCGACAACGTCGCACTAGGAGCCAGGACCGCACCACCCCACTGTACATTCGAGTACAACGCAACCCCAGTAGCGGAGCCGAAGTTCCACAAAACAGTGTTCATGGCATTGGTGGAACCAACGGGAGAGCCGTTGAATTCAACGCTCTTAACATCTGAGAGCGTAGTACTGCCAGTCAACAACGATGGAGTGACGTTGATGATCACGGGCGTGTTTCCCGTCCCCGTCACGTTCACGTTTGGCTCGCCATTCAAAACAGACTGCGAAATATTCGCAACGTACATTGGTGGAGGTGGCTCAGTTGAAATCGTGGGCATAATTGTCGTTGTAGAGTTACTTTGCGATACCGACATGTTCGCTGTATAACCCGCCCATGTGCTTGCATCCTGAGTTAGGGCAGTAGTGGTTTGGCTGAAATTAACTGGATCAGAAGTTAACTCCTCACCAAGGCCATTTGGATTCACTGTCACTGCAGAAGAATCAGGGCCAAGAAAGTAGTTTCCCTTCTGAACATTGAAGGTGCCGCCGCTCGCCTGCGAAGACGAACCGGCGACAACTAGAGAGGCACCGTTGTAGCCATAAAAGCCTGGATAGTAGGCAGGATTAGCAGTGTCTTCAACAGTGAAATTCGATGCCGTGACCGCTCCAGCAAACGCCGCGGCACCAGTAGTGTCAGAGGCAGTCAAGTCCTCAGCCCCCGTACCATCCACAAACAACGTGAAATAACCGGCCGTCCCTAGCGCGTACCCACCAGTGCCGGTCCCAACACATGCCTGCGGCGGAACCGGAGTCCCGGACCCCGCACAACCGGGACCCCCGCTGATCACGAACTTGCCACTAAAACCCGTTTCATTAACCACGGCAGTCCCGCTGATCGGGAAAGCACCTGGCTGGTAACCCCAATACTGCGCAGCACCGCCATTCAACACATATAAGGGGACCTGAGTTGTGTACTGACTAGCCGACGTCAACGTACCATCGATCTGCCAAGTAATAGTCACATATGCTGGAGGAGCAACATTCTTGAATGAACCACTAAACCCATTTAGTATAAATAGCCACTCTGAAGGATTACCAGGCTCTGGGATTATAGAACTGGAGCAGGCTCCATCGTTGCTGCTGTTGCCAAGAAGAACCGAGGTGGAGCCACTGAGCTGTGTGTGAGCTAATGTGGGTACCTTCGACACCGAACCCGAATCGAGGGTAGATAGCCCCACCAATCCAACCGCGGCGATAATCGCCATCGCTGATCTGATCACACCGCTCGCCACTGCGCGCCCACTTAGCAGCCTCACCGTACACCCGCTCCCAAACAACCCAGACCGGTTATTCCGATCAGTTTCAAATACGCTTACTTCCACGTAGCGCAGCTCGACCATCTGGCACTTGACGGCGATCCGAAGAAGATACGGTTTTCATTTAATCACACTCATAGCCCAGTCACTGCATTATTTTGAAAATTATCTAAAGATTTTCTGAGCTACATCCGATAACGCGACTTTTTACCACTCTAGGTATGCGGTTTGTCTTAATCCGCAACTTTTCTCCAGCTTCACCGACCTGACCTCCCACCAACCATCAGATCCGATGCGCCAAGCAGAAGCATTGAAGTAGTTTTACTACTAGGTTGATACCACATAAACCACAGCTTGATGGCAGGCTGCTCACTGCCTCGTATTACAGCCTTACGTAAATGTTATGGTTCAATGAGTTGATGACTATATGCATCAGCCCAGCCACAGGTCTGGCTAAACTAACGCTTTGTGAGGCCCCCGGATATTCTCTGCCCCAAGTCAAAGAAGTACAACCTGGGCCCGTACTGTGGGCTGCTTCCGAGTCATGTTGAGAACCTTCCAGAACTCCCAATTCGGCTCATCCAACAACCGACCCTCTCATCACAGTCAATCGGAGTGCCCCACCCCCCCTTTAAGCCGCTTCTAGCTGATCGGCATCTGCCCTCCTTGCCCGTCGACAGCTCCAACACGCACCTTTGGCTCGCGCACGAATACCCGACATCCCTTCCCAAACGACTCGGGCTGCATGATCAGTCCCCCTTCGAAAAGGGTCCTCTAGCGATGTGTTTGTTTCAGCCTTCTCGTAGCCCTAGCAAACCCGTTGCCTCAGTCGAAACAGCTACCGCAGCGAGCAACAAATGCCCTACCACGGGTGTGGTTCCAGCCCAACCGCCCAGGGATACCAATCGCAGATCATGTCTCTCGTTTCAGCCCAAACATCACGACACGACCGCAGTACTCACGTCGCTCGATCCTTCACAACCCACATTGGCCCGACGCGTATCCAACAAGCGTCACATCACTGGTGTCGTTCGCGTGTACACCTATTCAGGTCAACCAAATACCAACCCGTTCGGCACCTCTTTGGTGCTTCCATGCGGTAGTCGCTGCTCCAATTTCGCCTACGATGAGCCACCCGTACCACCCCCGACTAGCGGCCTCCGCGCAACTCGGCTACCTGATCTAGCACGTGTATTTGCTGCTGCAGGGAACCTTGAATCTCCTCGATCACAAACAGACCACTGGAATCCACAACCTCCCGCAACAGTCTCGGTACACCACGTACCCCCATATCTTTATGAGTTGGCCGGTCAGTGCTCAGACCGATTTCGCCCTGTGTTTCATGACCATTGTGACCTGACCACGATCCCATCAGACGAAAACAAAGGAGAACGAAATGCAACCTGATCGCTACTTCAATCGACATACAGGTGATATCGCTGACGACTTTGGTGGGACAGTTCCAATCGCACCATCCCTAACTCCTGAACCTCTCTCCGCCGAGGATGCTGGCATCGACCTCTCGTATATCCCCACTATCACTGCAAAGACTCCACCAACAGTTGTCGAAACGCACCTACCCCAACCAGAGAACTCCAGCACCACAGTACCGGCCAGAACAATGGAACCAAGCAAATCGCAACCGGACTCAATCCCAGGAACACCGAACGGCAACCTGCGAGTGGTTACCCTTTCGCTCCCTCGCGAGGCTCGCGAGGTCCTCGACCGAACGACCCGAAAGACACAACTTGCGCGAGGTGAGGTTGTGATGATTGCCCTCCGTCAACACTACCGCGAGATCGCATCTCAGTTCGCAGTGCCGAACGCAAAGGATGAGGATCCTTTTGGACCGCCAAGGGTGATTCGCCGCAGGAAGCGCCTTGATGAACCGCGCTCAGTCCCGCTTTACCTCACTGAGTCAGAGGCGCTGGGACTCAAGCGGATGAAGGACGGAGTGACTCTCTCAATGTCCGGCATTGTGACGGAGGCGATCCTTCGCCACTATGGTCGAGCACGCTAACGTGCCAGTACGGATGCAGGACCCGCGCGCTCCGTGAGGTCCGTAGGGGGAGTGCGTCCTGTGCACATCATCGCCACTCGCACCGCCACACATGGCCATTGGTCGGAATGGCAGCGCAACACCCAACGTCAACTGTCCAACATGGACACCGAGCCTATCGCTGCATGGTTCCCGCTTCCGAACGGAAACTAACATAATTCTTGTTAACCGGCCCTCTCAACAACCGTCCTCTTCCGCTGTCCTCCAGCACCATCGCCCTCAATCCACTCCTGACCGCAACTCAGCGATTACAGGAGAGCTGCGATTGGTTGCACCAGGGATTACGAGCCCGCGACCAAGTTGCGAGAGGTACTAGATCCCTACCTGGCCGAAGAGATTCTTCCCAGATATGAGCTAACCAGACTCTCGCGCCGAGCCTTTGCGCCGCACTAAGGTTCTCACTCGCCTACTTCAACAGCACTACGACTCGTCCAAAACCCGCACGACTTACGGCCACCACACCACGCGGCGGCGTCATCAACTTGCCGTAACCAAAACATCACCAGTTCGACACCAGGCTCATTCCAAACCCTGTGGTAACACAGAAACCGACATCGCGAACGCACCAGAACACAGTCTGTGCAGCTCAAGGTTCTCGTCACTCCTTGAACGCAGGCTTCAGACGCCGTGCAGGCTCACAAACCATCCTCAGGAATCGACACGATACATCCGAATAGCTATTCACGAGAGCTTGAGCACCAAGGTAGACATCGCAAGAAGAACACCAAAACCGAGAAGTCCCCAACCTGGTGTTGGGGACTTCGAGAGACGGATCTCGTGATCGGTTCAGGTCTTATGCCCCCGAGAGCACAAACGACATGATCAGCACAAAGAGCACAAAAGCGGTCACGATCGCCATCGGTGGGTCATCCTCGTAGATAAAGCTCACGACTCCCGTCACTACCCGCAAAATCGGGGTAAGAAGGAGGACGATCAGCCCCATGACGACGATTCCGCGGCCCTCACCATTCTTGCCAGCTTTGAGGTACTTGATGATGCCACCAAAAGTATGCGGAAAGAGCGCCGTCTTGCCAGCGACCGTATGGTACGAGACACCGCCGGTGATCTTGGCATAGCCAGGATGGTGAATGAAGATGATCACCAACCCGATCGTCACGATGATCACCGAGAGCACTACACCAACGCGCAACACCCAGCTGATCGCGACCTCGGTCTGGCGGACCTTCTCTTCGAGTCTCTCCAGCTCCTCTGGAGTCTTTTCACGTTGTGCCATTTAGAACAGCCCCCTTTGGAACATCTCGATAGCTATGACGGCAAGCACCACCACGAAGAGGATGCGCACCTTTCCCGAGTGAATGCGTCCAAGCACCTTGGCTCCCAACATGGAACCTCCAAGAACGCCAGCGGCCACCGGAGCAGCGATAATCGGGTCGATCTGACCGCGAGCGAAGTAGACACCGGCGCTCGCCGCCGCGGTAACACCGATCATGAAGTTTGACGTCGCCGTCGAGACCTTCATCGGAAGGTGCATCGCGAGATCCATCGCCGGAACCTTCAGGGCACCCGAACCGATACCCAGCAGGGCCGATACCATTCCCGCGACAAACATCAGCGCAAGGCCAGGTTTTGTGCCAACCACCTTGTAGGTGATCTCCTTCTTCTCCGCATCGTCGTAGTAACTCCCGTGGAGCTTGAAGTAGTTGGCGATCCTATCGTTGGACACCGAGAGTAGTGAGACCGCTTTGCGCTTCCGATACATCGCGATCGCCGAGTACCCGAGCACTACTCCAAACAGGATGAAGAGAAACCTTGCTGGCAGAACGGTGGTTAAGTACGCACCCGTCACCGCACCTGTGGTCGTGGCAATCTCCAAAAACATGCCGGCCCTCAGGTTCGTCATACGTTCTCTGACATACGCCGCTGCTGCACCCGAAGAGGTCGCGATCACTGAAATAATGGAGGCACCGATGGCCAAGCGGATATCAACATGAAAGAGCAGCGTCAGTACCGGGACGACGATCACTCCTCCGCCCAGACCGACCAACGAGCCAAGCACACCGGCCAGGATCGAGATCAACGCCAACAGTACTACGAAATCTATAGGTGACACGCTAAACAATCTAGCAGAAACCTAACCGTTGCGAGAACCCCGACGTATTCCGTAGCCAAGTACCTAATCAGACCAAATATCGCAGCTCACGGCGGTCTGGAAGCCTCACTTGTCCGGATGACCGGACAGGTCCGATGATCGGGCCCCTCGCCAAGACTGCGTCTAAAGTATTGCGTCAGTTATCAAAATGGGAGTTACTCAAATATCTGATAGGGTCCAGTGCGATGACCACACGATGAATGACTACTGATTACGCTAAGATGAGACTAAATAACCTATACTGCGTTTAGATACGCTACTTATCATCAACCATTATCTATAGGTGCCCTTGAACGCATCCGGCTCTCGACGTCGGACCTATTGCAGAGTGTCACCCAACCGGGCTTTCATGTAAACATGCGCTGCCATCACCAAGATTACTTGGGTGTATCTCACTCACATTTACTGAGTCACTCCACACAAATGCCGAACAGACCCCTATCAGGGCGCCCCCTAGCGGGCTAACGACAACGAGGCCAGTCGAGCGGTCACTGCCCAAACCCGCGATCGATCACCCGCGGCGAAGCTGCGCTCCGAGGGCCCTTGCCTGTACCTCAATAGCGTCGATGAGCGTCTGGACCACGTCGTCCTCGATCACCCCGTCAACTGATTCAAGACGAAGCCGAACACCAATATAGGTATGCTCCGGATCATCCACAGGCCGAAAGCGATCAAAGATCGCCAGATCAGCACAGCGCTCACCGGCAATCTCCTCGATCAGCGCGACGAGCGGCTCGACCGCAGCCCCGCGTGGGAGTGCGAAGGAGAGATCAAGCGTGCTTGCGGTATAGATGGAGGGGACCACTACCGTGCGAATTGGCTGCATCGCCGCGTCGAGGGCTTCGAAATCCATCTCGAGATAGCCGTACCGCCCGCCTACCAGGTGCGTGAGTTCCTCGGGGATCTGGTTGGGATGGAGTTCTCCTACCACCCCCACCACCTGGTCTCTGATGAGGACCTTCGAAGACCGACCGGGATGCAGGCGGGGCCAACTAAGGAGCTCTTGGTCCAAGGGAGATACCCGAGACACTCCCTCGACCCCGAAGAATCGCACCACCGCGGTGAGCACGGGAGCGATCGCCGCAAGTCCGTTATCTACTCCTTCGACGAGCACCCCAAGTCTGAGCTTCTCGTCGGGTAATACGGACTGGCTCGCCGCATCCCCTTCACCCGCATTTGTCCCTGAATCCAGCCAACGCAGCATGACCGGACCTACCTCAAAAAGCGCGACCGGACTCGAGCGCCGGACGATATTGCCCCGCAGTGAGCGAAAGAGACCAGCCAGCACCGTCTGGCGCAGTTCCGACTCTTGGGCAACCAGCGGATCGGCCAGTTCGATTGGCTCACCAGCGCCTCCTGCTCGTTCTCGCTCCTCGGGTGAGACGAGGGTGACGGACCACGCCTCAAAGATCCCCATACCCGCCAACAGCTGTTTGAGCCGACGAATACGTTGCTGACGTTCGCTCAGGCCGCCACTGGTGGCGACCGTAAGCGGCGTCGAGGTGATGCGTTGATAACCAAAGTGACGAGCGACCTCCTCGATCACCTCGATCTCGCTGGTGACGTCAGGACGGAAACTGGGGGGCGTCACCCGATAGAGCTCTCCAACCCGAGTGATCGTGAATCCGATGTGTTCCAATGGTCCACCAGGTTCGAGCACCTCATTGAGCTCCTCGGCGGGCTCATGACCAAGGATCGCACCGATGCGAGCGGCACGGACCTCGATCGGTGGCGCTGGTTGAACGACATCGATCCGGCGGCGCAGCGGACCCTCGATCCGAAGATTGGCCAACTCAGCGATACGCACGATCGCCATTTCCAGGATCGCGGGATCGGTACCACGCTCAAAACGCGCCGATGCCTCGCTCCGAGCGTTCAGCCGCTTTGCGGTCCGTGCGATCCGAGACGCGCGAAAGTGGGCTGCTTCGAGCAAGACCGAAGTGGTGGCCTCGCTCACCTCCGTGGCGAGTCCTCCCATCACACCAGCGAGACCGACCACCTGGTCATTGCCGTCGACGATGACGATATCGGAGGTCTCAAGCGATCGGGTGGATCCATCGAGAGTGACGATCTCCTCGCCAGCATTGGCAAAACGAGCAGCGATGGTCCCTCCTCCGAGCTGTGCCTCGTCGTAGGGGTGGGTCGGTTGACCGAGTTCGAGCATCACATAGTTACTTGCATCCACCACGGGTGAGATCGAGCGCATGCCGCCCAGGTGCAGCCGTCGACTTAACCGCAATGGGAAGGTCGCCGTCTCGAGGCCGCCAAGTGTCGCAAGCAACAGCCGATCCGAGGCCTCTGGATCCGTTGAGGGTTCAGGATCGTCAACAATCGCAAGAGAAGTTGGCGCGACTGGTTCGAAGAAATCGACCCGCAGCCATGCCGCCAGATCACGAGCGACCCCAAGGACGCAGTTCGCATCAGGCCGGTTCGCCTCGATCGCGAGGTCAAAGACCACGTCATCGCTGATACCAAAGTGCGCGCCAAAATCGACCCCAACTGGCGTCGCCCGATCGAGTACCAAGAGACCTCCGGCCTCAGAGGAGACTCCCACCTCCACTGGCGAACAGAGCATGCCAAGCGAGACCACTCCACGCATCTTGCGCTCCGTCAACGTCATCCCTGTCGGAAGCGTCACCCCCGGGCGAGCCCACGGAACCTTATCCCCCACCTGGAAGTTCCAGGCGCCACACACGACCGACTTGGGCTCCCCCTCGCCGTCGTTGACTAAGGTGGCCCGAATCTTGTCCGCCCCTGCGATCGGCTCGAGCGAGACGACCTCGCCCACAACGACCCCATCAAGGGACGCGGGTGCATGCTCCACCCCTTCAACCACCATGCCGAGTTCATTCATCGCATCCACAAGTCGTCCTATCCCCGCATGACCGGGACCGACGCGAACCGCCTCCTCTAGATCGAAGAGCACACCGAGATCGAGGAACTCCGCCAACCATGTCAGGGTGATCTTCACAACACTCCTCTCATCTGTGCAAGCACACGTAGATCATTCTCCGGCAGGATCCGCATGTCACCGAGGGCAACCTTCATCTGCACCAACCGGTCGATCCCAAAGCCAAAGGCAAAACCGCTGTAGACCTCGGGATCGATCCCGACATGAGCAAAGACGTTGGGGTGCACCATCCCGGATCCACCAAGTTCGATCCAACCCGTCCCCGAACAGGTACGACAACCAACACCCTTGCAGAGCGTGCAGGTGATCTCAAACTCCGCCGAGGGTTCGGTAAAGGGGAAGTAGGCCGGTCGCAGGCGTGCCTGGATGTCAGGGCCAAAGTAAGCAGAGGTAAAGTGCTCGATCGTCGCCTTCAGGTTCGCAAAGGTGATACCGCGATCAACCACGAGGGCCTCAAGCTGGTGAAAGGCGGGGGTGTGACGGGCATCAGGGGTATCGCGCCGATAGACACGACCAGGAACGATGGCATAGATTGGGAGTTGACTCGTTTGCATCAGTCGGATCTGCACCGGGGAGGTGTGGGTACGTAGCAGCGTGGAATCAGCTTCACCGTAGTTGAGGTAGAAGCTATCCTGATTCGCCCGTGCCGGGTGAAACTTTGGGATGTTGAGCGCCTCAAAGTTGTGCCACTCGGTCTCCACCTCGGGGCCCTCAGCGACGACAAAACCCATCCCAATAAAGAGGTCCTCGAGCATCATTCGCGTCTGGGTCAGAAGATGGAGGGCACCCGTGCCGTGGAGTCGCCCCGGATGCAGGTAGGCGGCGATGTCATCGTGTTCAGCCCGGAGTCGGGCGGTCAGTTCAAGCGCTCCGACCCGGCGTTCGTTGGCCTCAATCGCCTCCTCGAGTTGCGATCGTGCCTCATGCAAGGCAGCACCAATGCGTGGACGATCCTCGGGGGCAATGTTGCGCATTGCCCTCTGGATCGAGGCCAGTGGCGTGGTGTGCGCGTGAATCGCCTCCTTGGCAGCGATCAACTCAGCGTTGGTCATCGCTGTGCGCAACTTGGCAACACTTTCGTCACAGAAGTCCGTGAGCTCCGCCAGTGTCACATCAATCTCGGCCATGCAGAGGATACCTTTCTCTTGGGCGTTGTTAACCAGGATAAACGCTGATCACGGCCATCGGTGATGGCCGAGATCGCGATATCGGTAGCGTACTAGCGAACTTTGACCACCGCGATGGGTTCATCCGCTCAAACGATCCCTCAATCACGCAGCCTCCCAATCGGTCAAATCCCAGCATCACAACCACTGGCCTCTCGTGTGTGCGAGCTCCATCGTCACAGCCAGACGGCGTATCACTCGGGTGATCACCAACCGGTGAAACCCGTGACGAAGACTCCGACCGATCACATCGCCCCCGCTCGCGGGTGCATCAAGGCACGGCGACCTCATCAAGATACTCGCAGGTGGAGCATCGCAAGTGCCCAAAATACCCTGCGCCGATCAAGAGAACAGGTTCTCATTTGCCTACCCCCAAAGACCTACTGAGGGCCAACTGCTCGGCTCGTGGGGCTGACAGCTATCACCGGCCCCGGTCTTCTATTCAACAGGCCCTCTGTCGAACGGCCCTCTGTCCAACGGTGTTGTACGCGCACCCATCTTCACTGCCTCAGCCGCCCCCTACTCGTCCGTCCCGGGTGCAGTCGTGTTAGGCACAGTCGTGCCGCCTGGGATCGACACTCCATGGGCCTGTGCCAATTGAAAGAGTGCAATCGATCCAGCGACGCCAGCGTTGAGCGACTCAACGTGAGCATGCTGAGGGATCGAGATCACACCGTCGCAGTAGTCGAGGAGGGTGTCCCCGACCCCATGCGCCTCTGAGCCAACCAACAACGCCAGTGGCACCGATGATGATACCTCCCCAAGGTTGCCCTCGACGTGAGGCACCAAGGCAAGACGATTCACACCAGCGTCACCGAGCTCGATGAGGCTCTGCTCGTAGTCCTCCACTTCACCTACGGCCACCAACGAGATCAGCCCCGTGGTGGCACGCACGACCTTGGGCGAGAATGGGTCCACCGTCCGTGGCCCGATCACGAGGCCCACCCGCTGGTAAAACGCGAGTGCGGAACGGATCAACGTCCCGAGGTTGCCGGGATCTTGGAGTCCAACTGGGAAGAGAATGCACTCCTGGGTGGCGAGCACCGCAAGAGTCGTCGTCTCCATCGGAGCGAGCCCGATGACGCCATCGGTGTTCGTCAACGACGATATCTGCGCAAGCCGACGCTCTGGAACCACGCGCAGCCAATCCCCCAGCTGGAGGTAGTTCTCCAATCGTTCGGCGGTGACAAAGACCAACTCGATCGCTGCCCCGAGATCGATCGCCTGATCGACCGAGCGCCGACCCTCGAGTACATAGGTACGCGAGGCTCGGCGCTCGGTGCGAGAACGAAGAAGCTCTCGAAGATGGGCCAGTTCGGCGTGCGATGCGTTAGCGACCAGAGACTGAACTCACCAAACGGGCAAAGGCACCTGGATCAGTGACCGCGAGGTCGGCCAAGATCTTTCGATCGACCTCAACCCCCGCCTCTTTCATCTGGAACATCAGGCGCGAATAACTCGTGCCGTTGATCCGTGCAGCAGCGTTGATACGCTGAATCCAGAGACGACGAAACTCACCCTTGCGTGCGCGACGGTCACGGTAGGCGTACTGCAACGAGTGCATGACCTGCTCGTGAGCGGCGCGATAGCTCCGACTCTTGTTGCCGTAATAACCACTCGCTAGCTCGAGTATCTTACGGCGATGCTTCTTTGAATTGATGGATCGTTTAACCCGTGCCATATTTTCTCCTTTGAACTTTTCCCGACCGGCCTAATTACCGCCCCAACAACTTCTTCACACGACGAGCGTCACCACTCGACACCTCAACGCTCTGATGTAGGTGACGCATGCGACGGGACGACTTCTTCTCCAACAGATGCGAAGTAAACGCATGCTGACGTCGCAACTTGCCCGTGCCCGTAACCTTGAATCGAGCCTTGGCTCCCTTGTCAGTCTTCATCTTCGGCATCTCTCTGTCACCTTTCTACCCTCCAAGCACCCTGCAGGATGCACTGGAACTCTCTCTTGCATTACCATCACGATCGCGAAGACCCCGCGGGCTCTGGACCTAGACCCTCAGGCACTCGTCCTTTGCCCTTTCTGACATCCTCACTCGATACGAACTACTTCCAAAACCGTTTACCGCCCAACACTGCCAAGCGCACCCAACCCTCCTACCAGCAATGGATGTACCATTCCTCCCACGAGCCTCGACGCGCCTACTCTGCGAGCCTCGATCCGAACTGGCGAGACCCACCCCGTCCAGTCCACCTAGGTCCGACTGGTTAACAACTCTCATACAAGCGAGTCAACCCCGATACGAGAAACTCACTCGTGGACTGCCAACCTGTCGCACGAATCTAGTACTACTTACCTGCTGTCGGTTTACCTGCTATCGGTCAAACGCACTCAAATGCCTGAGCCAGCCTTCGTGAATGTCACCAGCCATCTTGGAGGCGAGTACCAAGCGTGTCTACGGAGTGGTGACCTCGTTCACCACATTCGCATCAGATGCGAGTGTCGACGCAGACGTCGTACTCGCCTCTAATGTGGAGACCTCGTCAGCGGTTGCCTGTGCAATGTCTGACCTGTTGACCTCTTCCGTAGGCTCAGCAACCTTCGCCGCAGACGCACTGGGCTGGACGCCATTTGACTGCGCATCGGTTGGCCCGGTGCCGTTCACATGAGCGCCAGTCGCATGATCATCGCTCCTAGGGGTGCCGTGCGAGGATCCACTTTGGCCTTTGGCAACAGGGCGCTTCTCCGGCACCAGCACCATCAGCATGTTGCGGCCATCAAGCTTCGGGAAGGTCTCGACCTTTCCAACTTCCTTGACCCCTTCAATGACTCGTTCCAGGATCTCCTGGCCGAGTTCAGGGTGAAAGATTTCCCTACCTCGGAACATGATGGTCACCTTGACCTTATGACCCTCGGCGAGGAACTTGCCCACTTGACGCGTCTTGGTGTCGAAATCTCCAACCCCGATCTTGGGACGGTACTTCATCTCCTTGATCTGCGTGGCTGATGCTTTACGCTTGGACTCCTTGGTGCGTTGCGCCTGATCGAACTTGAACTTGCCATAGTCCATGATCTTGGCGACCGGAGGCCGCGCCATCGGTGCCACCTCCACGAGATCCATGTCAAGCGCACGCGACATCGTCAGTGCTTCCTGGATTGACTTAATGCCAAGCTGATTGCCATCAGGTCCAACGAGGCGAACCTCACGGACACGGATTTGATCGTTGATCCGTGCATCGGGGTCTGGTGTTGAGGCGATAGAGCTACTCCTTCCAATCTGTGAACTTCACGACAGGCAGCATTACTCTATCCGAACCCAGCTGCTCTTCAACGAGACAGTAGGGGGGAGACAGAACTCCGCTTAGCCTTCTAGAATTACTCTAGCAGTCAGGAGCCTGCTTCCCTACCTTACCAACTCCTGTTCACCTGAGATGAAAGGGCGGTCAACCTCTCGATGTCCCAAGAGGAAGAGCACATGATGCAGCTCCAACAGGAGCTACTCAGCGCAGATCCAGCGACCATTGTAGCCAACCACGCCTACGGGCTCTTCGAGCTTGCCACTATCTACCTAGGCGCGACACCTCCGCGGCTCACCGATGCGAGCCTAGCCATCGATGCCTTCGCGGGAATACTCAGCGCCGTTGAGGATCGGCTCGGCGAGGTGGGCGAACCCCTCCAAGATGGTCTTCGACAACTCCAAGCCGCCTTCATCCAGGTCGCCAAACTCGACCATGAGCCCACGCGAACTTCTCCTCCCCCAGTAACCGAGGTTTGACTCCTCCCTCAAGAATCGCCGCCTCACTTCACCGTCGCCAACCTTCGATCACTCTCCAGTGCCGAGGTCGACACTGAGCGGCCCCTCAACCGTGGTCTACTCCGTCCGTGAGACGATCACGAGCATCGACTTGGTAGCTAAGACGCCTAATCATGAGGATGTCGAAGCGCTCGTTCGGGTCGATAGCAAACGTCAAGGCAAGGGACGCACCTGTCCGCTTGTTGATGATGGGCGTTCTTCCAAAGGAGCCTCCGCGTTGGCGTGTTGCGCGACCCTGGATCTATGGCCATCGCAGCTTCTTCCGGTCGATCACCAAGAGGCCACCAACGACTGATCGAATCGCACTCCTCTCACGAACTACCTCCTGCCTGTAGGGATTCGCTAAATTAGCGCCGTCCTCGACCCAGAATGTCTCTCGTCGCATTACATTGTGCCATACTGATCGCATGGCACAACTGGTTGCAAGGGTGGATGATAAGCTTCTCCTCGCGGTGGATGCCCTCGTCAGCGAAGGGGCAGTAGCGACCCGCTCTGAAGCGGTCCAACTTGGCCTCGAAGCTCTAGTGGAGCAACATCGACACCAGCAAACGGGTCGTGCCCTCGTCGAGGGCTACCTACTTCAACCACAGACTGAGGATGAACTAGGCGGGCTCGACGAGGCCACCCGCACACTGATCCAAGAGGAACCTTGGTAGCCTTGCCCGCCCAAGGAGAGATCTGGTGGGCGGAGGCCGAGGACAAACGACGACCGGTCCTAGTGGTCACTCGCAACGAGGCGATCTCCGTCTCACCGGGATTGTGGTAGCGCTAATACCTCGCACCGTGCGCAGCATCCCGACCGAGATTCCCTTGGGCAACGGGGAGGGGCTTGTTGTCGAGTGTGCAGTGTCGTTCGACAACCTACAACGCATCCGGCGATCGGCGTTAGTAGTGTGAATCGGGAGTTTGGGCGATCGATATCACGAAATCCGTCGATCGCTGACCGCTCTCGCCGATTGCTAGATCTGCTGACCAATTGGTGGCGAAGCCAGCTCGTTCGAACACCGAGCAAGATGGTTGATCCCCCTACAGAACACTTGCGGACAAGGCGCGCACCGCAAGCACACAATATCGACTCTCCCGTGATGCCTATCTGCGTCTCTCGTAGTAGTCCCAGTCCCTCGACTGGAGACCTTGGAGTCCGCTCGAATCCGAGGGGCCTTCCAAAACCTCCAGGCTCGGATCACCAGTTATGTGAGCCTTCGGCGCAGCGCTACCCACGAAGGTCTGGCTGACCGCGTGAGAATGCCCCCAGCTGAGGAACTCACCCCAACTTGTGCAGCGCCGCCACCTCGAGTTCCCCACCGAACGATGGCTTGAGACGCACCGTGACCCGTCGGCCAACCCCAATGGTCCGTGATCCATCATCGATCGTGATGCAGTGAAAACGTACCTCACGCGGTGGCTTCAGATCGAGCCGGACTGCTCCGAGCCCGACATGGGGATCAAAGCTGACCACCTCACCCTCGATCACCTGGTTCTGGTCAAAAAGGGCCGTCGGAAAGGGTGCTCGTGGCCTTCCATCGGCTCCGGCAACGGCCGAACCGTCGCGACCAGCTCGTCGAGCGAACCAGCCCATCTACGGAACAACCTTAGAGAGCGGGAGCTCAAGGATGTCGGTGGCACCCCGATCTTTGAGGAGGGGGATCAGCAGGTTGATCGCGGAGCGAGGTACCACCGCCTCTACGGCAAAACCGCTCTCTTGGTAGAGCTGTGAGACCGTCGGTGACTTCATCGCTGGTAACGCCTCGATGATATCGCTGAGATGATCGGCCCCAACGTTGAGTTTGACTAACACTCGATCGCGAGCGGACAGCGCCCCAAGTAATAACGTCTGGAGTTGCTCCATCGCATGACGCTTCTCGGGATCAGCGGCGCTGATCGGGTTGGCGATGAGCTCGGTGTAAGAGACCAAAACCGTATCGATGATCCTGAGGCCAGCCGCACGCAGTGCCCTCCCGGTCTCGGTGATCTCGACGACCGCATCAGCGATCTCCGGTATCTTGGCCTCCGTTGCACCGTAGGACAGCAAGATCACCGGCTCTACGCCGTGTTCACGGAAGAAGCGACGGGTGAGTTCTGGATACTCGGTGGCCACGCGAACACCATCGTGCAGATCACTCACCTCGTGGACCTCACTGTCGGCCGCCACCGCCAGCACCACTCGAATCGGGCGAGAGGTCACCTTTGAGTAACGAAGCTCACCGAGCGAGACCACCTCAGCTTGGGTCTCGTTGATCCAATCACGACCAGTGATGCCGAGATCAAACAACCCCTCCGCAACATAGGTGGGGATCTCCTGGGGACGTAGAACTCGCACCTCACGCACTCGTGGGTCATCGATCGTGGCCCGGTAATCGACCTCACTGCTGCGCTCGATGGGAAGATCGGCCTCGGCAAACAACGCAAAAGTCGCGCGCTCAAGGCTACCCTTCGGAACGACTATCCTCAGCATTGACGATTACTCCTTTGCGAGACGGCGGTAAAGGTCGACGAGGCGGACCAACGAGAGTGCGCCATCGAAACCCTTGTTCCCGTCCTTGCCTCCGGCTCGGTTCAGACCCTGCTCGATGTTCTCGACCGTGAGGATCGCATTGACAATAGGAACCTCGGCGCGAGCGGCAAGGCTCATCAGCTGGCCGGCACTCTGGTTGACCACCACGTCATAGTGACTGGTCTCGCCGCGAACAACCGCGCCCACAGCGATGACACCAGCAAGTGATCGACGCAGGAGGAGTTGGCGGATCGCCCCCACGATCTCAAGGGCACCGGGAACCCACACCACCGTCAGCGCCGTGTCATCAGCACCGACTGTGTGAAAGCCCGCTTTGGCCCCCGCCAACAGTGGATCGACGATCACCCGATTGAACTCGGAGGCGACGATTCCGAAGCGGTCACCGCTTTCATAGCGTAGCTGACCGGTCAACTCCTCGTAACCCGTTCCAACGCCACCATGGTCATGTTCTTGATCTCCTGCCATCACCATTCCCTCTTCGAGTTCTGCTATCAGTGGTCAAATGGGCTCGTCTCGCATGCATCCAATGCCAGCCAAACTCCAATGCCAGCTCAACCCACTGTGCGCCAACCTTACCGCCTGGTCAGTAATCGTCCGGTTCTGCACGGAGTTGGCACCCACTACAACCCTCTCTATCGTACCGGAGACATCGTACCGGCCGAGATACTCACCCTGGTGCACGACACCGCTAGTTCTCCATCTGGATCGAGACGACCCCGACCCTTACCCAAGGTCGAGGAGATGACCCATCTTTGTCGCCTTCGTCTGGAGATACTTCACATTCTCTGCCTGGGGTTCAATGATGAGTGGCACGCGCTCAGTGATCTCAAGGCCAAAACCAGAGAGTCCTCCATACTTGGTCGGGTTGTTGGTCAAGAGTCGCATCTTGGTGACTCCGAGGTCAACCAGGATCTGCGAGCCGATGCCATAATCGCGCGAGTCCACCGGCAGGCCGAGCGCCTCGTTGGCCTCGACCGTGTCGAGTCCCTGCTCCTGGAGCTGATAGGCGCGCAGTTTGTGCGCTAGTCCAATGCCGCGACCCTCATGGCCACGCAAATAGACGATGACCCCCCTACCCTCTTGCGTGATAATCTCCATCGATCGATGGAGTTGGGGACCACAGTCACAACGCAACGAACCAAAGGCGTCGCCCGTCAGGCACTCCGAATGGACCCGTACCAGCACTGGTTCGCCGTCCGCGATGTCTCCCAAGATCAGCGCAACATGCTGTTCCCCATCGAGGATCGACTGATAGGCGATGCCGGTGAACTCTCCATAGGCGGTGGGAATACGGGCAGTGGCCCCATCAACACGCTTGACCAGCGTATCGTTGGCCGCCCGATAGCGAATGAGATCGGCAATCGAGATGAGCACAAGCCCGTGGGTCTCGGCGAACTTGGTGAGTTCATCAAGCCGTGCCATATTCTGCTTGTCCTCGGTCACCACTTCACAGATCACTCCGGCTGGGGTGATACCCGCGAGACGGGCGAGATCAACGGCCGCCTCGGTGTGTCCACCCCTGCGCAGCACCCCACCATTGCGCGCGCGCAGCGGGAAGACGTGACCGGGCCTGGTCAAATCCGATGGTTTGGTGGAGGGATCGACAAGGGCACGGATGGTGCTAGCTCGATCGTAGGCAGAGATACCGGTGGTGACAGCACGCTTAGCATCCACCGATACGGTAAAGGCGGTCAAGTGCGACTCGGTATTATTCTCCACCATGAGTGGGATGTCGAGTTCGTCGAGACGCTCCCCGGTGAGTGGAACACAGATGAGACCGGAGGTATGGGCGAGGTAGAAGGAGATCTTCTCGGCATCGACAAACTCAGCACCCATGATCAGGTCGCCTTCGTTCTCGCGATTCTCATCATCGACCACCAGCACGATCTCACCTCGACCGATCGCGGCGATCGCCTCTTCGATAGGATGAAAACTCATTGACTCCACGCCTCCCGTTGCTCGAGCGAACGTTGGCGCACGAGGTACTTTCCAATAATATCGAACTCGATGTTGAGCGGACTCCCGACCCCAAGATCACCGAGGTTGGTACGGCGTAGGGTCTCAGGGATCAACGCCACACTCGCACTACCTTCACCGACCGCGGTCACCGTCAAGCTGACACCGTTCAATACGATGCCTCCCTTCTCAACGACTAACGCATCAAATCGACGGTCAAATGCCACCTCGAGACCTTGCCCTTCGCGAGTGACGTGCCCCACACAATCGACGTGTCCCTGCACGATGCCTCCATCGAGCAGCGTAGCTGCGGTGATACTCTGCTCAACATTGACCCGTGCACCCACCGCGAGGCTTGAAAACGTGCTGCGATGCAACGTCTCTTCAATGATCTCGACTCCGAAGAAGTCCGGGGTCACCTCAACTGCGGTCAAACAGACTCCGTCACACGATATCGAGGAGCCGAGCGCAATCGTGGGCCTCCACTGACCCAAGGCAAAACGATGTATGCCATCATCACCCTGCCCACGATAGGTGACCGTCGTGGCGACAATCCCTGAGAACATCGATCCATCCCTTCGGCTCTCCAGCTACTCCAGCCTAGTTTGTCTCGGAGGACAAGACTCGACCAACGTGAACGAGCGCTATTTCACCAGCTCAGAATGGACGAGTCGGGAAGGTACACTGAAGTGATTCCCGTCATCTGAACTGTTGCCTGTGCCAAGTGAGGGGTATGCATCGATGTTGTGCCTACCTCTGGACGTCAGGACCACGAACGCTATCCGCTATCTCCTTCATCTAATGACCTCTATGGTACTGACGAGGAGTCGCGTGACATCGGAGAGCCTATGGTGAACCGAGATCGAGAGCCCATACTCAAGGCGACGATAATCGGTTCTCGCAACTCCCCACATCAGACTCTTGTCGCATCACAAAGGCTGCAAGCAACGTCCGATGACTCCATAACAAGCAGTAGCCACATCTGTGGTGTACGTCAATTCATCCGAACTCTTGCGAAGGTGCAGCAAAGCACTCCGGTCGAGAGATGATCAGTTAGTCGTAACCCTGGCTGGCTTCTCCGTCCAGGTCTAGTTGACGGCGACACCTCCCAAGTCCCTGGATGACACAAAAAGGATACTACGTCTACCACATGGTCACAGAGCGTCATAGCACATCTACACACCAACTGTTGCAACCCCAGATTGCGTTGCCAGCAAGGCGTACCGGACTGTTTCATGCATGTTGTCGGCCATGGCAAGATCAGCGGGTTGTCCAGTGGCCCACTCTCGGCCCGTCAGCACGAACGTCACCTGCGATCAGCGACCTACGCCTCGTCATTTGATGTGATCCACGGTGTCAGCTCCTCGGTACGTATTTCCCCAGTGGCAACGCGGACAATGGTTGCGACGATGTCGTCCGCATCGTTCAGGGTCCAGGTGTAGCCATTGATCAGAATAAATCACCGCATTGTGAGGTAGGCGGAACGCTTGTTACCGTCTGGCAATGGGTGGTTCTTTACTAGGCGTTCCAGTAGCACAGCTGCCTTCTGATCGAGTTGTGGGTAGAACTCGATACCTCCGAACGATGCTCGAGGTGCGGCTAAGGCAGATTCCGCCAAGCCGATATCAACGCCCTTGGCCATCACTTCCCCGTCAATACCAAGAATCAACGCAGCGATTCCCAGCTAGCCGCCCATGCCCATCTACTCGGTCAAAGCTCAGCGAGCCTCTCGAACACTTCGCACTGGGATTCGAGCATGTCTTGAAGACTCTGCTGAAAATCCGGATCCGCTCTACGCATACGGATGTGTTCTACGACAGCTTGCCGGATAGCCTCAGAGACCGACTGGTTATCGACTCTGGCGACGACCTCCAAGGCCTCAGCCGTGGTGCCGGGGAGGCGGATAGTAGTAGTACGTGTATTCATGGTCTCAGCAAAGCTGAGCTTACATTCCGTTACAAGCTCTGGTGTATTCCCCCTCTCGACAAGACGCTCGAAGAAGGATCGAGCGGCAGCACCCAGGGTCCGCGATGCAGGCCCACCGCTTGCCCTACTATCGCGAACACAGCGTCCACGGCGTTGCCCTTGCGAGGGGGCTCTCATCCATTACTACTCACCCCAAGGCACTGTCGGAGCTTCAATCCCTCCCACGAGGTCGTCGGCTTTGCGCCTGGATTTTAACGCTGCCTCCAAGGTGGCAGCTCATAGCATGAACGCCAATCGGCGGTACCGACGGCACACTCAGGCCTCATCGGGGGAGGAGGTGTGGGTGGAACGCTCGCCAATGGATGACCACTGGGGCAAAACACTGGCTCCTTCACGTATATGAGCTCCCGACTGGTCCACAGTGGCCGCGGCCTCATGGCTGAGCTCGGCGTTCAGTGCAGCGGCCACGGCATTAGCCCGCTCGCTCCAGAGACATAACTCGATGTCGGCACCCACCGATTGCATACCCATGGGAATGAGTTGCATCGGATCGACCAGGAGTCGACCGACGGGCAGATGGAAGGCAGCCTTTGCCTCATCATCACCAAAGATCATCGGAGCGAGATAGACATAAACCTCATCAACGAGGCCTTCAGCAAAGAAAGAGCCCTGAAGCGTCGGTCCACCCTCGATGAGGACACTCAACACTCCACGCGAACCCAAATCATCAAGGAACTCCTGGGGTGCCGCGGTGCTCACCTGGACGCCTGGAGTGCAATACGAGAGGCTCCGATGAGCAAAAACCCACCGTTCTGGCTGAGTTGGGGCTTCACCACCTCCAGGCCGAGCGGTCAGGAGTGGATGATCCGCCTCCATCGTTTCGGCCCCTACGACGACCGCCTGGGACTCCGCCCGAAGTTCATGCCCGCGATCTCGTGCCGCTGGAGAGGTAATCCATTGTGAGGCTCCAGTTCGATCGGCCACCCTACCATCAAGGGTCATCGCCACCTTAGCCCGGACCCAGGGTCTGCCAAGGCGTCGCTGCACGAGGTACGGGATGAGTTCTTGCACGCTCCGGGTGGACTCCACCCCAACCTCAACCGCCACGCCTGCTCTTTGCAGGGCAAGAAAACCACGCCCTGCCACCCGCGGATCGGGGTCGACGATCGAGGCAACCACCCGACGTATTCCAGCAGCCACGATCGCATCAACACACGGTGGCGTCCGCCCATGATGAGAACAGGGCTCTAAGGTCACGTACATCGTCGCCCCTTTAGCCCGCTCACCGGCCTCACCAAGTGCGACGACCTCGGCATGGGGACCGCCCAGGGGTTGGGTCCAACCCTCCCCAACGACCCCTCCATCCGCCACGACGACCGCACCGACCCAAGGGTTTGGAGGCGATCCGTGACGCGCACGCCGACCCAAGCCGAGGGCCCGCCTCATCAGTTCAGTATCGTTCATCGGCTGGAGGCAGGATGCTCGGTATCGCCCCCCGCAATGAGCCCAAGGGCATGCTCCAGTAGGGGTACGACCGCATCGAGTGACTCGATCGCTCCACGTGGAGAACCCGGTAGATTCATAATCAAGCAGGATCCAAGAGTTCCCGCAACCCCGCGTGAGAGCCCACCCAGCGGACTCGCCGCACGCATCTGCTCCGCGAGACCGGGAGCAAGACGATCGAGCACCTCCCGTGTACCTTCCGGAGTGAGATCACGGGGACCAAATCCGGTGCCTCCTGTGGTCACGATCAATCCCGCAAATCCGGCAGCTACACCCCGGAGAGTCGAGGCTACATTCTCAGCGCCATCCGCGACGGCTATTCGGTCCGCGACCTCGTACCCAAGACCGCTGAGGCGCTCTTGGAGTGCCTGGCCGGAGCGATCCTTGCGCGTCCCGGCGATCACTCCATCAGAGACTGTCACTATCTTGGCCGCTGGCATCGACTGCATCCTCCAATACTGGCACGGCGCTTCTGCCGTGCCTCCCCTCTACCACAGTACCCTCTTTGTTGTCGTGCTCTCTTGTCTTCGTGCGTCCTGGTGTTGTCTCTGGCCTAGCGCCCTCTGTCTGTCAAGGTTCGACTAGCAAATCGCCCCGATAACAACCGTTCGCCAAGCCAATCCGTCTCGCTACCGATTGAACAGGGGGCAGATCGATCACCGACCGCCCTCAGCGTGATCGCACCTCTGTCGCTGATCACTCCGAGAGGACCGGGTCCAACACAAGCCAGGACGAACGGCTATCCAGCCGTTCTCCAGGACAGCTACCCAAGTATACGTCACTCATAGCTAGGGTGCTCGTTGGCTCGGCGCGGCACTATCTTCCAGAGAACCAAAGGTTCTCGCCTTCGCTCAGCGCGCAAACCTCGTGGTTCCTCTCTCGCGGCACTACTCCTATTGGTTCGATTGTGCTCGCCAAAGAGTAGGTGCAGCGATCGGTATCATGGCGGCGCATCGCCCCAGCGATGGCACTATTGCTCGGGGTGGGTACCGATACGTTCGACCGCGCTACCCCGGAGAAAGTCGGCAAAACTCATCGTCGATCGACCCTCGGGTCGCACCAGTTCTGGAACCAACAGCCCCTTGGCCGTCTGGATCTTGCCCTCGACGATGGTGCCGAGTGAAGAACCCGTCTCTCCCTCCTCGATGTGGGCCTTGACGAGGCGTATCCGCTTGGGACCCGCGTAGAAGTAGGCCCGCTCCAGCAGATGACGGCGATAACCTTGCAGCGCCGACTCATAACTCCTGATGAGAAGGTCCCCATCGGTGATCTTTGGGGCGTAGCTTGACAAGCCTACCTGGGGTTGGGCCGCCTCCTCAAGCCAACTATCACGGCGGACAAGCCAGTCACCCATCAGCTGACAACCCGCCGAAGTCAACCGTGCATAGGCCTCGCTCAATCCAAGACCCTCGATCTCGACCGGCTGAGCTGCATAGACTGGCCCCGCATCCATCTCGTGGACGAGACGCATCAACGTTACTCCACTAGCCAACCCGCCAGCGAGCACTGAGCGCTCGACTGGGGCCGCTCCCCGAAAAGCAGGGAGGAGCGAGTAGTGGATGTTGATGAACGGATGGGTCTCCACCAACGCCGCTGGCAGTATCCGGCCATACGAGACGACGACGCCGAGATCAAAGGTGAGATCACCAAGACCAGCGAGATCCGTGAACACACGCAATCCAGCCTGCTCACCGATCTGGGCAACCGGGGTTGCCTCGAGCGGGCCATTCCTGACGCGGCGCTTTGGTCGTTTGGTCACGACTCCCACCACATCAAATGCGCCATCGAGGAGCGTTGAGAGATACGCGACCGAGACGGGACCAGTGCCAAAGAATACGATGCGCACGCCTAGGAGTCGATCAGCTTCTCTCGCATGGTGCGATGGAAGGCTTTGCGCTCCTCATCGGTCAGTCGCGTGATGAGCAACTTGCCCTCCAGGTGGTCGTACTCGTGCTGGAGAACCCGTCCGAGCAGACCCTCGCCCTCAACCTCCTGGGGTTTTCCGTCTCGATCCAGACCACGCATCACCACATGTCCAGGTCGATGGATCTCCCACCAGTAGTCCGGCACCGAGAGACATCCCTCTTCATAGACCCATTCGCCGTCGGCAACGACCAGTTCAGGGTTGATAAAGACTTCGGGGCCATCGCCAGCGTCGTAGACGAACAGACGCTTACCCACGCCAACCTGGGGACCGGCGAGACCGACCCCTGGCGCATCGTACATCGTCTCAAACATGTCGTCGATCAACCGTTGCAGGGCAGCGTCGAAGGTTTCAATTTCAGTCGACCGGCTTGCGAGAACCTGGTCACCAATAGTTCGGATAGCGAGGATTGCCACGGGTTCTAGGCTAGTAGGCAGCGAAGTCGATCGCCAACATCGCTCATCAATGTCAACCGTTAGGCCCATCAACCCCAAGGAGTCATCAATGGAACCCATCGGACCACGCAACTCACTGCAGGAGCCGCGCTTCTCGAACTCGACCACCTTTGCTCGTCTCCCCACCTTGGCCGAGGTGGGCACTGCTAGCATCGCGCTCGTTGGCGCTCCCTTCGATGCTGGCGTCTCCTATCGGCCCGGCGCTCGCTTTGGCCCACTCGCGATCCGCACCGGCTCACAGCTGTTGCGCCCCTACGATCCAGCGATGGATCTCTTCCCCTTTGGCAAGGTCCAGGTGGCCGATGCCGGCGACATGGGGATCAACCCCTTCTCTATCGACGAGGCGATCGCGACCATCGAAGCACGTGCTGGGGAACTCCAGACCCACGTTGATCGCCTTGTTACCCTCGGCGGTGACCACACGATCGCCCTTCCCCTGTTACGAGCGGTCACGAAACGACACGGACCGGTCGCGCTCATCCACTTCGACGCTCACCTCGACACCTGGGACACCTACTTTGGTGCCCCCTATACCCACGGAACCCCCTTTCGCCGCGCCTTCGAAGAGCAGCTCTTGCTCCAAGACCGGAGCTTTCACGTCGGCACCCGGGGGCCACTCTATGGCGCTGGCGACCTCGACGAC